>JAGQRC010000495.1 GCA_020425835.1 Planctomycetota bacterium
TGTTGCATGAGTTTGGACGAGGCCACGGATATGAGTTTTGACGAGATCATCGACCGCGTGGGGACCCATTGTTCGAAATGGGACAAGATGGAGGCGCTTTACGGGGTCGATCCGAAGGACGGCATTTCCATGTGGGTCTGCAGCGGAGTGAACGGGGATCGTCCGAAGAGCTTGGCGAAGGACCTCATGGTGACCACTTTCGAGCGCCGGCGGCCGGTGCCGACACGGGCGCTGACAGTAAGGATTGTAAAGACGCGGTCAAGGCACATCGGGGCGATACGCCTGCGTTCCGTCGGAAGCACTGGCCTCGGACTCTCGGCCGGAGTGGGTTTCTCAGCGGACTCCAAGCGATGGACCTCGATCGAGGTGCCCGTCACATGGTGGCGGGTCGGGGACCGCGCCGGATTGCGGGGTGGCCCCTCCCGATCGCGCCGGAAATCAGTCCCCCGGCGGCGTGGGCGACGATGTCCCAGCGGTCCGAGATGGTTCTTCCCCGGAGCCACTCGGTCTCGGGGAGCCAGAGGTCGAACAGGAAAGACCAGATCACGAGTGGGATCCAGATCTCGGGACCTTCCGGCGGCCGATCGTGGAGCCGCCATCGCAAGAGCCGCAGACCTGTGAGCAGGATCGGTACCCACAACGGAATGCAGATCAGGTCGTTGAAGTGGTCGTGAAGAACGACCCGGGGAACTATGGCCGGATGAGGGTGCGGTTGATCGAGTAGGCAACAGCGGCGACGAGGAGCATGGGGTCGAGGAGGTAGCGGAAGCGAGGCGACGCATCCAACGATCAGAGCCCCGCGAAGCGATCGAGCTGCCCGATCACCATTTCGATGGACGGGGCGGCGATCGCGACTCCGATCAGCCGTCCCCGCACCTGGAAGCTCCATCGCACTCCCGTCACGTCAGAGTTCGGAGTGTCGAGGCGGCGTGGTGAGGCACAGGACCTCCTCGGTCAGTGTCCACTGACGATGTGAACCTGTCCCATTGCGGTCGCCACCAGCACCGCGCCCGTAGCGATGGCGAGTTCGGTGAGCCTCCTCACGCCGCGATCCGGAGGCGGCTGCCCCGTGATCCAGACCAGTGCCGCGGTCAACAGTCCGGCGACCAGGCCGACCGCGGTGGGCCGGACCCCCCCGACCCTCTCGCACGAGCTGCAGCAAGGTGGGTGACGCGGGCTCGAAGACCCCGTCGAGTGACACGAGATCGGCGTCCGGGCCGGTCCCGCCCGGTCTTCCGTCCCGACCGAGCGACCGAACCCGGGAGGACCCCGACTCGCACCGGTACTCCAACGATCGTTGCCATCCACCCGTGGCGTCGAGGTCGCAACCCCTCAGGTCGGGGGCAGTCGCCCCTCGATGAACTCTCGCTCTCCACCCAGTTGGTCAGAGCCAGGAGTGCGCGACAGGTCGACGTGTAGGCCTGGTCATCGCGGTACCCGACGTTCCGGGCCTGGGTCATCGCCGTGATCAGGAACACCACCCCTGCCAGTGCGATGGCGGTCGACGCACGGTCTCGCGATCCTCGAGGGCGCGGTCGGCTCATGCGCACTCCCATCCGTCACGGGACGGAAGCGGGGACGCGGCTCGAGGGGAGATCTTTGCACGGAATCGGAGGGGGTCATCGCTCGGGACTCGATCGGTCGCATCGTCGGTGTGCGTGGGCCGGGTTCGGTGAACACCGCTTCGGTGCGCCGGCGTCTCGACCACGGTCCGCCATCCGATAACGCTACCCATTGTCACTCGGTCGGCTCGCTCCTCCGTGTTCTCCCCACTCGTGAACTTGCGCGATGGCCCATCGGCATCCTTCAATGGATTGGGTGGTCCGTCGAGAACTGCCTTCGAGCGGGGTCGGAGATTCCGAGGCGTCGGTCGCCGGAAGCTCGGGCTCCCGCCGAAGTGAGTTCCACGGGCCCCCAGCGTGAAACCACGATCCTTATCCCGATAGAAGGCGATCGATATGGCGACGGCGACGAAGAACGTGATGCTCCTCGGCATCGACCTTGGCACCAATTCGACGGTTTTCCAGGCTTCGGTCGAGGGTCAGGAAGTGAAGCACGAGCGCACGATCTTCCCTTCACTGGTCGGATACTCGAAGCCCGGGATCGTCCCGGGGATCCTCCCCTCGGACTCCGACGTCCTGTTCGGCGAGCAGGCCCTCGAGTACCGTCTCCACCTCGACCTGTGCTGGCCTCTCGCGGATGGATTCGTCGATGACGTCGAGACCTGTCACGCGTTCGCAAACTTCCTCCGCGAACAGATCCAAGCGGAGGCGGGCCAAGAGCTCTGGGCCGTCGTCGGCGCTCCGGCCAACGCGACGCCCGAGAAGCAGAAGCTGATCCGGCAAGCCTTCTCCGGAGTACTCGATCGGATGCTCGTCGTCCCCGAACCGTTCCTTTCGGCGATGGGGCTGCGCGACGACAGTCGCGTCGGCAAGGACCCCGACTACGTCGACCCGACCAAGCACTCCCTGATCGTCGACATCGGTGCGGGGACCACGGACTGTTGTCTCGTCCAGGGTTACTTCCCCAGCGCCGAGGACCAGCTCAGTGTTCCCTTGGCCGGCGACAGCATCGACGAAGCGCTCGCGAAGGCGATCCAGAAGCGCTACCCGGACGTGAAGCTGACCCGCGTCACGGTGACGCGGCTCAAGGAGGAGTGCTCGTTCGTCGGCGAGATGCAGTCGGCGGAGATCAAGGTCTTCGTCGACGGGAAACCGCGGAAGATCGACCTCGGGGAGATCATGCGGGACGCCTGCGACATCCTCACGGAGCCGGTTCTCGATTGCATTCGTCAACTGCTCGCGCGGTGTGACTCGGAGGCGGTCCTCGAAGTGATGCACAACATCATCGTGACCGGAGGCGGATCCCAGATCCGCGGCTTCTCGGAACAGATCGAGCAGAAACTCCACGACGAGGGTTACGAGGACGCTCGTGTCGTCACCCCCGAGGACTATCGTCACCTGGTGGCGAAGGGCGCGCTCAAGATCGCCAACAACGTCCGGGACGATCAGTGGCAGGTGCCGCTCTGATCGGTCGCGTCTCGACGGAGACCACGAACGTGTCACCGAGAGCCCGTTCCGGACGGAACCGTGTCGGCCGGTGATCCGGCCCAGTTCGGAGTCAACGATGGCGCGCACCATCCGTGAGCAGATTCTCGAGAACGCGCGGACGTACGGTCGACCTGCCGCGGAGTTGGTCGGCTCCCACCAGGCGCGGCTCGCTCCGATGGCCCGGCCGGGTTGGACGCGGGTCGCGTCGGCGTGGAATGGACCAGGGCGCGGGGCCCCGACTCGGCGGGGCCACCGTCCGACGCCGGTGAGTCTTCCGGCGTCGGTCCACGCGAGGGACCCGGAAACCCCTTCGGCGACGACACCCTCGTCATCGTGGGGTCAGGTGGTCGAGGAGCAGCGGCGCATCGTCGAGCAGTTGACGAGGCTCGAGGCGACGATCGAACGATGGAGCGCCCTCGCGGAGCATCCTCCGGTCGCCCCTCCCGATCCGATGCTGGAGCGTCGCCTCTCCGAACTCGTGGCCGAGGTTCGCGCCGCGTTGGTCGCCCGTCCGTCGGCAGCGGTTCCGGCCGCCCCGAGGGGCAACGTTCCCGCCGCACGACCCGAGCGTTCCGCGCGCGTCGCGATCGACGATGTCCAAGGGCTCATCGACAGCCTCGTCGGGGGTTGAGCGAGGCGCATCGTTTCGAGTCCGGTCCCTCGGCCGGAATGAGGTTCTCGACGGGCTAGCCCGGGGTGGGCGCCTCCACCGCTCCGACGATCGATATTCCGACGTCGCCATCGTCGGGGAACAGCCGCGGCGCGACGGCGGCGCCGTCTCGGAACAGGATCCAGACGTGCCCGGCCGACCGAGTGGCCGGCAGGACCACCACGCCGGTCTCTCCGCTCGACAGCGCGACCCATGTTCCCGGCAGGTAGTAGCCCAGCGCATCGACGA
>JAGQRC010000496.1 GCA_020425835.1 Planctomycetota bacterium
CGCGCGAGGAGTCGGGTCGCGACCCGAGCTTCCTCGAGTCCCTCGGCATCGAGCTCGAGGTCTCTGTGGACAACAGGGCCGATGCCAAGCGGGTCGCGCAACTCCACCAGAAGACGAACCAGTTCAACGTCAACGCGATTCGGCTGACCGAGGCCGACATCATCCGCGCCATGGAGTCGGACGACCACGCCGTCTTCGCGGTGCGCTATCGGGATCGATTCGGCGAGGCGGGAATCGTGGGCTGCGCCGTCGTGCGCCGGTTGCCGGCGGGGGCTCGCTTCGAGACGTTGCTCTTGTCCTGCCGGGTGATCGGGCTCGGGGTGGAGCAAGCGCTCCTGGCCATCGCTGGCGAGGGGGCATCGTGCTCGATCGCGTATCGGCCCACCGAGAAGAACGCGCCGGCTCGCGAGTTCCTCGGATCGATCGTCAGCCTTCCGTCCGAAGCCGCCGAACTCCAGATCGCCACGGTTCCCGATGTCCCGAGCTGGATCCGCACGCGCGAGAAGCGCGCCGTCGAAGGAGTGTTGCCGAATGCGAGCTGACGTCGTCGACATCCTGTCCCAGGTCTTCCGCGTTCCCGCCGAGTCGTTGGAAGAGAGCTCGTCGCCCGACAGCATTGCGACATGGGACTCTCTCAGTCACTTGGAGATGATCGCGGCGCTCGAGAGTCGTTTCGGTCTGCGCTTCAACATGCGTGAGATCCAGACCATGGACACGCCGGAGCGCATCGAGGCGGTGCTCGACACCCACGAGTGTTGACCGGACCCGTGTTGGCCTGAATCCGGGCCAAACCCGTCGAGAGCCTCACTCCGGCCGACCATCCGAGCTTTCCCCGCTCCGCGCGGCCGGTGTGGAATGATGCCACACTCGAACGAGCCGAACGCACGTCGACGCACTGTCGGAACATCCTGCAGGTTGCTCGCAGGCGGGCCCAGCGATTGTCGAGACGACTCTAAGTCCAACGCGGATTCGGGCCTCGATCCGAGGCCCGAGCTTCCGCTCCTCGCGGTTGTTTCCGAACGCTCTCCCGAACGGGAGAATCGTCGCTTAGACCTTTGACTTGCCCCCCTGGAAGTCCGAAAGTCCTCATTCTGAAAAAGTACGGCCCGTGAGCACCGGAGCCGCTTTCGCGGTCTCGCGTGACTCGCCTCCGCGCCGGAATCTCCTACGAGGATTCTTCGAAATGACAGTCGCCCGCCCCAGTGCGTCACCATTGGTGACGACGGGAGCCGTTCGTCTCGTGCGGACGCTCTCATCGTCGCTTCGTCGACTTCTGCTGCTCTCCCTGACCATCGCCACGATCGCAGGGTCGTCGGTCGCGCAGGAGGCTGGGTTCTCCAGTCAACTCGTCTCGAGCGAGTTCGAGGCGGCCGTCGGGATCACCTTCGCCTCCGACGGACTCGGGTTCGTCTGGGAGAAGCCCGGTCGGGTGTGGACGCTGGAGGAGGACGGACACAAGCACGATCATCCCCTGATCGACATCTCCGACGAGGTCGCGAACTACGGGGACTACGGCTTGATCGGCTTCGCGCTGGATCCGGGCTTCACCGTCAACGGCTACTACTATCTGCTGTACGCGGTGGACCATCACCACGCGTTCGAATTCGGGCAGAAGGGCTACGACCCGACCACCAACGAGTACTTCCGCGCCACGATCGGTCGCTTGACGCGATACCAGGCCGACGCCTCCGATGGGTTCCACTCCACGGTACCGGGATCGCGTACGGTGTTGATCGGCGAGTCTCCCTCGACGGGGTTCCCGTTGATGAGTCAGACGCACGGTCCCGGCTCTCTCGTGTTCGGCGCCGACGGGACGCTGTTGATCTCGTGCGGCGACGCGTCGAGTCCGCAGGTCGTCGACGGTGGCGGGGCGGCGCAGGGGAGCTACGCGCCTCAAGGTCTGGCGGAGGGGATCCTGCGGCCGGATGAGAACGTCGGCGCGTTCCGCGCGCAGCAGATCGACTCGTTGTGCGGGAAGATCCTGCGCGTCGATCCTGCGACGGGGGACGGTGTCCCTTCGAACCCGTTCTACGATGCGGTCTCTCCCCGAGCGGCGCGTTCGCGAGTGTGGGCGCTCGGGCTACGGCAACCGTACCGCATGTGTCGGAAGCCCGGGACCGGGAGCGCGGACCCCGCGCTGGGCGACCCCGGCGTCCTGTTCATCGGTGACGTGGGATGGGCCACCTGGGAAGAGCTCAACGTGTGCGACGCGCCGGGTGAGAACTTCGGTTGGCCGATCTTCGAAGGCATGATGCCGCACCCCGGCTACTCGACGACGATCGTGGCGAATCCCCAGGCCCCCAATCCACTCGCCGGCTCGGGATGCTCGAGCTTCTTCTCGTTCCAGGACCTGATCCAACAGGAGACGCTGGCCGCACCCTCGTTCCCGAATCCCTGTGATCTCGGGCAGACCATCACGACGGCACCGACGTTCATCCACCATCGTCCCCGGCTGGACTGGAACCACGCGAGCACGGATGCGCGGACCGCGACGTTCGATGGCACCTCGGCGACGGTGACCTCGCTGGGCACGCCCGGTTCCCCGGTCGCCGGCCTCGCCTTCTCCGGGAGTTGCTCGACCGGTGGAGCATGGTACGTGGGCGACGTCTTTCCTCCGGAGTATCGCGTCTACTTCCACGGGGACTTCGTGGAGGGTTGGGTCCGAGCGATCCGCTTCGATCTCGCCAACCGTCCGGTCGAGGTGACACCGATCGCGGAGACGCTCGGGATCGTCGCGATGGCGATGCATCCGACCGACGGAGCGCTCTACGTCATCAGCTACACCAGTCAGGTCCGTCGGATCCAGTACACGCCGTGCGGCAATCGGCCACCGGTCGCCGTGCTTCCCCAGCCGCAGTACTACGGTCCCGGTCCTCTGACCGTCGGTTTCGACGGCTCGGGATCGACCGACGAGGACCAGGACGTGCTGACCTACGCCTGGGACTTCGGCGATGGCTCGGCACCGTCGAACGAGGTCGCACCGACGCACACCTACTCTCCTCCGACTTCGTCCCCGACCCGGTACGACGGGACGTTGACCGTGACGGACGCGTTCGGCGCGACATCGACCGCGAGCTTCATCGTCTCGGTGAACAACACCCCCCCCGTCGTCACGATCCTCTCGCCGATCGATGGTGAGACCTATCCGCTCGATGGGGACACGGTCCATGCGTTGACCGCCGACGTGTTCGACGCCGAGCACGGACCCGCCGAGCTGGACTGTGCGTGGCAGACGATTCTGCACCACGAGACCCACAGTCACCCGGAGCCGTGGGACCACGCTTGCGAGACCACGACGGTGACCTCTCCGCTCGGATGCGGAGCGGAGGTCTACTTCTACCGAGTGGTCCTCGAGGTGACCGACGCGGCGGGTCTCTCGACGTCGGCCGAAGTGACCCTCCTGCCCGACTGTGAAGCGGGGGGAGGCGGCGGGGTCATCCATGCGACGGCAGATCCCGAGACGTTGACCGTCGTCCAGGGCCACGGCGCCGCGTTCGTCGTGATCGTGGAGAACGCGGGGGCGGTCGAGCTGACGGCTCCGTCCCTCGACATCGACGTCGACGACGTCGCGCTGATCGGCGGCGACGTCGACGGCGACGGCGTCCTCCAACCCACGGAGAGTTGGGTCTACGCGTGTCAGATCGACTCGGTGGACGCCTCCACCATCGTGCCCTTCACCGCGACCGGGGTGGGGAGCGTCGGCCAGGTCGTGTCGGACTCGTCGCAGGTCACCATCGAGGCCCTGTCGACCAGCATTCGCATCAGCGACGGTCTCGTCGCGTACTATCCGTTCGACGAGTCCGGCGGAGCGACCGTGCACGATCGGTCGGGAGTGGAGCCGCCGCTCGACCTGACGATCGCCAGTCCCGGCGCCGTGAGTTGGATCTCGGGCGGTGGGGTGTCCGTCCAACAAGCAACGCAGATCGGCTCGACCGGCCTGGCCGGTC
>JAGQRC010000004.1 GCA_020425835.1 Planctomycetota bacterium
TACGAGCCGCTCCTGGCGCTGATGGCTCCGCGTTACGTCACGGCGTCGGAGAAGCTCGATCCGTTGATCGACAAACTCCAAGCGGAGTTCGACACGTCCAGTGATCCTCACTTCGAGGCGCTGCGCGACGCCGTGACCGCGATCCGGGACAACATGTACTTCCTGGGCGAGATGCTGCTCGTGGCGACGATCAACGATCCGCAAGTCCTGGCGGATCTGCGGGACGCGCTCCTCGATCTCTCGGCCGAACTCCTGGCCGGCCCGGACGCAGATCTCTACGTCAATGCCAGCGAGGATCTCCTCACGATGGCCGTCGGTGTGGAAGAGTCCTACTCGCAGGCGCTACTCGGCCTCGACGTCCCTGCGGAGCGGGACTTCTTCCTCTGGGGCCTCCAGAATCGTTTCGAGCCCATGCTCCAACACTTCGCCCGGAGCATGAGCCCGCACAATCGGATTCACGTCGACCTCGGCCTCTATCATTGGTTCCCCTCGACCATCTCGGGGATCCGGATCAAGGTTCAGGATCGGGAGTCGGGGCGGTTGCTCGAGGACCGCATCGGACCTCTCTCCGACGGATACTCGTTCGACATCGGTGCCCACGAGGGTCGTCCACTTCGGGTCTGGTTCAAGGTGCCCTCCTACGTCAGCCAGATCATCGACATCGAAGGCACCGCGGGTGGTTCGTTCGTCGCGCCTCCCCTGGTCCAAGGAGACACCGATGGCAACAACGTCATCGACTCCGTCGACGCGGACAACGTCCTCGCGGACTTCGGAGAGGGTGGCCACATGGCGACCTACGTCCCGCCGACCGATGTCAACGGAGATGGTGTCGTCAACCGCATCGACTACCGGGTCGTGAAGGCCAACCAGGGTGTCGACGGGGCGAAACTCCTCCCGCCGTCTGGGGTGTTCATCAACCCGTACGAAGGTGGCGTCCCAGCCGCCGCCGTGCCGGCACCGACCGGGCTGTAACGACACGAAGGACCGAGGCGAGGACCTCGGCACGAGCTTCGAAGAAGGGCGTGGCCGCTCCGCGGTCACGCCTTTCCTCGTTTTTGGATCTCCGGACGCTGGCAACGAACGCGGTCCCCCTTACGATCCGAACGAAGATCGTCCCATCCCCGAAGCGAGTTGCCATGCCCTGCCTGATCGGTTGCCTCGCGTTGGTCGCGCCGCGGCTCGCGCTCTTTCTCGTCTGGCTCTTCTCCGACCTGCTGGGGAATGCTTACGACGGATGGCTGTGGCCGGTCCTCGGGTTCCTGTTCATGCCCGTGACGACGCTCGCCTACGCCTGGTCGGTGCGGGAGACCGGCAGCGTCGAGGGCGGATACGTGGTGCTGATGGTCGTCGCGGTTCTCCTCGACTTCGGTCTGATCGGAGGCGGTAGCCGGAGCACGTCGCGACGGCGAGAGTGACCGGTGAAGTGGAGAGCCCGGCGCTCGCGTCGGCGTGCCTTCCCCGAGGACACGACCGGAGCGAGGTGTGGAAGCCGAGCTCTCCGAGTGGGCCATGGATGTTCTTGTCGCGGCCGTTGGACGCGAACTTCGACGCTCAGGGGCAAGCCGCGAAACTCGGACAATCGAGCGGATCACCGGTCGGATCGACGCCACAGTCGGGGTGCGGCGCCAGGGGAGCCGCGCCCGATGCAAACAGATAGGCCAAGAGCGAGACCGCGTCCGCGATGTCGAGCCCTCCGCTGTCGTTCGCGTCACCCGCAGATCTGCAGGGGATCGTCGACGCGGCGAAGAGGAAGTCGAGGAGCGCGATCGGATCGGTGATGTCGATCGCGCCGTCCGCGTTGACGTCTCCGCGCACGAAGCTCGGCGCTGCCGTCGACGTCGTGACCCGCCACGCCACACCGTCCTGAAGGACCGACGTCGGTGCCGGCTTGGCGCTCGCGACGCGAACATCCCCGTCGACGCCCATCGCGAGCCCTCCAGCGTAGTCGCTCCCTCCGGTGTCGAGCGTGATCAGGCTCAGTTGTCGACCGTCGGCGTCGAGCTCGACGATCTCGAGATCGGCCTCCGAAGGGGTTCGATGGAGCACGAAGAGTCGCCCGTCGTCGGACCGAGTCATCAACCCCTCGGGGTCGTTCTCCGAGATCGATCCGTTCCGCGAGTAGGTCGAGAACTCCGTGAGGTCCGCGTTCCGGGTGGCCACGCGGAGAAGCCCCGAGGCCGATCCGGCGACGTGGAAGCGACCGGCCGCTCCGAGGGTGACGGCAAAGGGAGTGTCGAATCCAGTGGCCGGGAGGATCACGGAATCGATGACGGAGCCCGTGCTCGAGAGTCGCACGATCGTCCAGTCCCTCGCCGTCGGCGTGAGAGCGTCGGCGGTCCCGGCCACGATGAGATCTCCGTCGGCGTCGATCGCAAGCGCCCGAGTCTCTTCGTTGTCGAAACTCTGCGTGGGCACATCGAAGACCGCCTGCCAGGCGAGCACGCCGGACGAGAGGAACTTCGCCACCACGCCGTCCGAGCCAGACCCCGACGCAGACCAGGATCCGGCGATGAACGCGCTCCCTTCGCTGTCGATCGCCATCGTGTACGCGGTGTCGAACGAGGTCGAGCCGACGTGGTTGCTCCAGAGCAGATCTCCGGCCGCGGAGTACTTCACGACTGCGAGCTGCGAGAGCATACCCGTCTCGCGGGAGTAACCTCCGACGAGGACATCGCCATTGGCATCGACGGCGATCGCCGTCGGCCTCGCGTCGCCGAAGCTCTCCGAACCGTGGAACCTCCGCACCCAATCGATCACGCCGGTGGGCGTCACCTTGATCGTCGCCCACTCCTGGATGAAACCCGGCGAGGCCGACTCCCCGGTGACGTACGCGTTGCCCTCGAGGTCGACGGTGAGGCCGTAGGGACGGTCGTACCCGTCCGACAGGCCGTTGTACGAGACGGCCCACTCGTAGTTGCCCACCGCATCGAACGACACGACGAGGAAATCCTCTTCGTTGGGCGCGGCTCGGGTGACCCCGGCGACGACCGTCCGACCATCGTCCGTCGCGGCGACATAGTCGAACCGGTCGTATTGCGAGTAAGGATCGGGCGCCGCCATCCAGTCGAGAGCCAAGCCGATGGACGGTCGCGACAGCACCAACAACGGCAGGAGAGCGAACCGAACCACCGCGAGTCTCAGCATGGAACCTCCTTCTGGGTGACAGCCGACCGTGCCCCATCCGCAGGACGCACCGATCCGCCGAGAGTGTCGAGGACGAATGCCGAGACGAAGCCGCTGCCCCGCCGACTTCTCGGTCACACCCATGCCCGGCGGCAACGGCCTGGAGCCCGACGCGAGGCGGCATGGGACTCCTAGCAGACCGTGGGATCCGGGGGCCCCGGAGCGCCCCCCGACGCTGGGGGACCCGTGGGAACTGTCGAGGCCCCGTCTCTTGTCTTGTGGTCCGAGGAAGTTATCGTCGCCCCATCTGCAGACTCGTCCACGAAACGGCTCTCCCGATGACGTTGCCCGACCATCTGCGCGACCTGATCCGCGCGCGCTACCCACTGCTCTATCTCGTGAGTTCGGAGGAGCGGCGTGTCCGGGATCTCCTCGTCGCGGAGGGGCGTCGCTCGAAGAAGAGTGTCTACGGCTGGACCGCGACCGAGGGGCTGACGCTCGAGGAGGCGACGCCGAGCGCGATCTCCGGCGAGCGCGGTCCAGTGCGCTCCGGCCAGGTGGTCGGCGCCGAGTCGTCCCGCACGCCGCTCGGCTGTCTCGATGTCATCATCCGCAGCGAAGAGAGCGCGCTCTACGTGCTCTACGACTTCCACGCCTACCTCGAGGATGCGAAGACCGTGCGTCGGCTCCGCGACGCCGTCGAGTCGCTGTCGACCAGCTTCAAGACGATCATCATCGTCTCGCCCTGTCTGGTGATCCCGCCCGAGCTCGAGAAGGACGTGACGGTCATCGATGTGCCGCTCCCCAATCTCGACGACGCGCGCGCGATCGTGGATGCGTTCTGCGAGCATCTGGAGCGCGACTCGCGCTTCGTCGTGGCGCTCACTCCCGAGGAGCGGGCGCGCATCGCGTTGACGGTGCGGGGACTCACGCGGGAACAGATCCAGCGGGTCCTGGCTCGCGTCTCGATCGCCGACCGACGACTCGACTCCGACGACTTCGACGCGATCCTCGATGAGAAGCGTCAGGAGATCCGGAAGCTCGGTATCCTCGAGTTCTTCGGCCGCAACGAGGATCTCGATGCGGTCGGGGGGCTCGATCGATTGAAGCGTTGGGTCGGACATCGACGCGAAGCGTTCAGCGAGCGCGCCCGGGCGTACGGTCTCCCCGAACCGAAGGGGGTGCTGCTCCTCGGGGTCCAGGGATGCGGCAAGAGCTTGAGCGCGAAGGCGATCTCCGCGAGTCTCGAGCTGCCGCTCCTGCGGCTCGATGTCGGGCGCATCTTCGGGAGCTATGTCGGACAGTCCGAGCAGAACATCCGGCGCGCGATCCAAGTCGCGGAGACGCTCGCCCCGGTCGTCCTCTGGGTCGACGAGATCGAGAAGGGCTTCGCCGGGGCCGGCGCTTCGGCCGTCGCGGACTCCGGCGCCACGCAACGCGTGTTCGCGACCTTCCTCACCTGGCTCCAGGAGAAGACGGCTCCGGTCTTCGTCATCGCGACCGCCAACCAGATCCGCCAGCTGCCACCGGAGCTCCTCCGCAAGGGACGCTTCGACGAGATCTTCTTCGTCGACCTGCCATCGGCTGCCGAGCGCGCCGAGATCGTCCGGATCCATCTCGAGAAGCGCGGGCGCGATGCAGCTCGCTTCGATCTGGAAGCGCTGTCGCATGGAACGTCGGGCTTCTCCGGCGCGGAGATCGAGCAAGCGCTGATCGAAGGCATGTACGGCGCCTTCGCCGAGGAGCGCGAGGTGACGACCGAGGACATCCTAATGGCAATCGAGGGTTCGGTGCCGCTGTCGCGCACGATGGCCGAGAGCATCGACGAGCTGCGGCGGTGGGCGCGCGAGCGGGCGCGCTTCGCATCGTCGGACGCCGCGGGCGATGAGCGCGTCCCATGATCCTTCCGATCGACGATGACAATCCGCGCACGTCGACGCCGGTGATCACCGGGATCCTGCTCGGGGTGCACCTTCTGCTGACCTTCGTCCCCCTCTCGGAATCCTCGCCCCTCCTCGCGCTCGGCTGCCGGTGGCAACCCGGATTCCCGCCCTTCCCGTTTGCCATCGCTTGGCTGTTCTGGGCGGCATTCGAGCTGTTGCTTCTCCAGACCTTCGCCGACAACGTCGAGGACCGCTTCGGCAAGTTCGGCTTCGTGGTGCTCTACGTCGCCGCTGGGATCCTCGGCATGCTGATCCTCTCCATCGCGCCGAACGACGCGGTCGGCTCCGTGCCGATCGCCGGGATCGCAGCGGTCGTCGGAGCGTACGCGACGATGTTTCCCCATCGAGAGCTGACCTTTCGCGGGTTGAGCCTGCGCGGGCTCGGGATGGGTGGCGTTGGACCGGTCAGCAACCGCGATGGATCGACCCCGTTCACGTTCGACGTCCACATGTCCGCCTTGTACGGCGCGGCCTTCTGGGGGTTGGTCACGGTGATCGTCTCCTTCATCGTCCCCGCCATGTACCCCTTCCTCGGCGCATCCGCCGCGGGATTGGCGCTCGGCATCGTCACGGCGCGGATCCGGATCGCCGTCCACGGTTCGGAGGACCAGTCGGTCCTCGTCTGGTCCGAAGGCGATGCCGAGACGTCCTTGTCGACGACCGAGTTGGCTCCGAGAGTTCGCGAGCTTCCGATAGCGCCGGTGTTCGGCACGCAGAGCTTGGCCGATTCCGACAACCTCCCCGAGCACGATGAAGCACTGGGCGGTTACGCCGTCGTCCGATCCACCGAGGAGCTTCGCCCGGTCCGCGATATCGCCGCCATCGTGGCCAAGACCACCGGCGAGATTCGAGTGGACGTCGCACGACGCATTCACAAGACCCGCGGCGTGCTCGCCACGCGACTCTCCCCGCCGATCGCGAACGAGTTGCGTGCGAAGCTCGAAGCGGCCGGTGTGTCGTGCAAGGTCGTGCGCTGGCAGGGGCGATCCGCGGCAGAACTCGTCGAAGCCGTCGCCTGGAGCGAGCAGTCGGTCGCGCTGCAGACGGCTGCCGGGCAGTTCGACTTCCCCTGGTCGCAGGTCCTGGTGGCGCTCGGCGCACAGATCCACGTCGATCCCAAGGTGCTGCCCAACGCCGCTCCGACCCTCGACGCCGTCGCCGCGGAGATCTCGTCCGACATGGGAGGGCGCCGTCGGCGCAGCCCTCCCCCGACGGTGAAGCGCATGCCTCCGCGCGAATTGATCGAGCTCTGCGTCCACGCCGGACGAGGATCGACTCCGGTGCGCTACCGATTCGAGAAGGGCCGGACTCGTTTCGCCGGTCACACCACGACCGCGGCGGGGATGATCGATCTCGCGAAGACCCTGCTCTCCCGACCCGAGGTGCCGACCAACCAGGGGATCGAGTTGATCATCGCCGCGGGGAAGTGGGGCCATCTCCACTTCGACACCGAGCGGGATCTCGACCTCTACGTCACTTGGATCATCTCACTGTTGACCGACGTCGAGCCCGAGCGGTCGGCGACGTCGTTCCTCGAGTGAGATCCCACCGTAGCCTCGAGCCGGTCGGAGAGCCCGGGCTCAAGGACACGCCCACTCTTGGCAATCGAGGGCGTCGCTCGTCGGGTCGACGCCACAGGTGACCGATCCCGGAGGGGGCGGCGTCGGGGTCCCCACGATGAACAACGAGAAGAGCGTGAAGACCGCATCGCTGATGTCGATCGTCCCGTCGTCGTTCGCATCCGCTGCGTCGTCGCAGATCGGGTCGTTGCCACTCGTGAACAGCCACGCGAGGGCGAACACCGCATCCGAGATGTCGAACACACCGTCGGCGTTCCCATCGCCCCGGCGGAACCGAGGCACCGGAGTGCCGAACCAGACGAGACCCGACCGTTGCTCGGGCGCGACCAACCCTCCGCTCTCCGGGGCGAAGAAGGTCATCGGCGCGAACGAGGACGAGGGCGCCGTGTCGCAGGTCTCGACGACGGCCGACTCCCCGACGATCCCCTCGATCTCGAACTCCACGACGAACAGCTCGTAACCGTTCCCGACGGGCAACGTCGCGCCGGACGAGAACGAGATCACGACGCCTTGATGGGCGCCATGACTGGAGCCGACGGGAATCGAGAGACCCTCGGGGCTGACGACGATCTCCGCGAAGTCGGGCGGCGAACCGGAGTCGATGGTCAGGGTGGTCGACCCGCTCACGGCGCCGACGACGTTCAGACCGGCGGTGTCGTAGCAGACACCGATACTCCAACCGAGCGACGTCTCGGCGGTGTCGGCGAGAATGGGAACGCTCACGGTGGTACCGGGAAGCCCCAGTTGGTCGCCGACACTCAGGGTGAAGTCGGGCTGGGCCTCGGAGCGCGATACCGTGATGAACAGCGAAACGACGAGCGCGAGAGAGACCGGGAATAACGAACCGGACATGGAAGACCCCCTTCGTGCGACGGAACACGATGTCGGGAGGCTGCCTCAACCTCGTTCGGCTTCGGCGTCGGAGCGCGAGGCAGTCCTCGGGGCAGGATCCCTCGAGATGTACCGCTCGATCAGGACCGTGTGAACCACGGGTTTCGGAAGTGCTCTCGCCGCGCCCACCGGATCGGACCGCCGTCCTCCATCCCTCGACGCCGGGTCACGGGCTCGTGGTATAAGCGAAGTCCCACGCTCCGACGCAACAACCCGACGAAGCCGCACTCCCTCGGGGGCTTCCCGGTCGAAGGGATTCCCGATGTTCGAACGTCCGAAGCACCGAGAGTCGTGTGCCACGGTCGCGATGGCGATGCTGCGGCCTGCGGTGCTCCTCCTCGCCCTCGGCTCCGGCTCCGCCGTCCACGCCGACCCGTCCCCCGGTGGGGCCGCGCTCGGGAACCGCGAGCCCGTCGATCTCTCCTGGCTCGAACGTCACCCCGCGGACCCTCTCCGGTTGGGGGGTCGCGTCGGGTGGGAGGAATGGTGCGATGGCGCCGGGTCGATCCTCGGGCTCGGATCCGAAACCAACTGGATCGGAACCGACTTCTTCGACTGGGTCGGGACCCACGTTCCGGGACTCCAACTCACGCCCGACGACCGTGGCGTCTGGAGCGTGGCGGGTGATGCGGAGACACTGGCACGGTGGACGCGCTGCCGGAACGCGTTGCGATCGCACTTCGACGGACGGTACCGCATCGAGGTGGTCGAGCGATCCGGGGATGGCAAGGTCGCGACGCGGGTGGTGCGAACGGTGCGGCGTGGGGAGCGCGCGCGCCTGGACGCCGTGCAGGAGCGACCCCAACTCGGCGACTACGAGGTCAACCAAACTGGACCGTTGCCCATCGCGGTTCCGACGATCGAGACGATCCCACACGGTCTGGCCGTCGAAGTCACGCTACGGCCGTATCCCGAGCCCGATGTCGTTCGGGTCGACTTCGCCCTGCGGCGAACCTCGGTCGACACGGAGCGTTTCGAGCTCGGCGGGACGTTCAGCGCCATCGACCTCCCATCGATCGACGCAGCGTTCGTCCGCTCGTCGGCCGATCTCCCCCTCGATGGCGCGTTCCATCGTATCGTCACGAGGGACGACCGGACGGTCGAACTCCGAGCGACTCGGCTCGCGCCGGCGGACGCCTCGCTGATCGACACGTCCGCTCTCATCGGGATCCTCGAGCGCGAGACCGCCGACGCCGTCCCCTCTTCACCCCGCCGTCCGCGCCGCGGCAGCTCCCCCTTCGGCGTCGACGATCCCGACTTGGAGATCGTTCCGCCGACCTACGGCTCGAAGCACGCCGCGCGCGGAGTCGTGACCGGGCTCGATCCGATCGACGGGCTGGTCGACGCCACGCGCTGGGAGTCGCTCACGGAAACCGACCGACGACACTGGTCCGAAGCCGAGCGATCCCAACGGCAGATCCGAACCATCGAGCTCGTCTGGTTGAAGTCCGACCAGATCGACCCCGCCGAGTTGGAGTCGATCCTCGGTGCACGGGATGGCGTACCGGAGAGCGAACTGCCGACGGGCGTTCACTGGACCGCGCAGCGAGTGACCGTCGAAGCGCGCGCAGGAGAGCCCTGCTTCCTGCGCTCCGGGTGCGATCGCTCGTTCGTCCACCGTGTCGAAACCGTGAGCGGCGGGAGCACCAGCGTCATCGGGGAGTCCGATCCCGTCGTCTCCGGGTTCGGTACCGGGTTCGAGGTCCGGGTTCGGTTCGAGACCAGTGACGACGGCACTCTCCAGCTCGAGGCTTCCGCATCCTGGGCCGAGGTTTCGTCGGTGGAGGTTCGAGAGGTGACCTATCCCGTGCTCCGAACGAGCCCGAACGATCTCTCCAAGCTGAGCTATCGCGAGATCGAGACGATGAACCTCCAGTTCCCTCACACCATCCAGCGATTCGCCGAGCTGCGGCAGAGCGTGCCACCGAACCACATCGAGTGGCTGTCGATCGACTGCGCTCCAGAGCTGGGCACGGTACTCCTCGGCGTGGTGATCCGCGCCCCGGGACCGCCGACGCGGAACTGACGGGAGGCTTTGACGCGTCGCGTCGTGTTGACGGACAATCCGCTCGAGCATGCTCAGGGAACAGGAGGAGTCGCCCATGACCGACAGCTTCCATGGACACGAAGTGCTCCACTTCGTCCACGAATCCAATCCCCCGCTCACGCGGGCGACCTTCGCCACCGCCGTCGCGGAGCGCTTCGGCGAGAACGCCACGTTCCACACCTGCTCGGCTGCGGCGCTCACGCCGGAGGCGCTCCTCCAGTTCCTGTCGGAGCGCGGCAAGGTCGTCGAGGAAGACGGCGTCCTGCGCACCGATCTCGGTCGCATGTGTCCGTGACAGACGCGGCACAAAGTGCTGCGAGGGTGAGACTTGGGGGAATGGTCTCGGCAGTGGGCCTCCGTCGCGGCCCGAGGCGTGCGTGACCCCCCACGGCAGGCGAAGCCGGCTTCGTGACGGGTCACCTCCCGAATCGTCCGGCGGTGTCGAGGCCTGAGGCCGTCTCACAGTCGAGGGTCCGGCTCCTGGACCCGGCGAGCAAGCCTGTCCGGGAATCCGCGGTTTGGCCGCCGCCCCTGCGGACTCGATGGCACCCCACTTCGCACCTCGAGGAGACACCATGACGCACGACAGCACGAAGAACGGGACCGACGACAAGGCGAGCGCTGACTCCGGAGCTCCGACGAGTCGTCCCCGGCGAGTTGGCAGCCCGTCGAGAGCTCGTTCCGACCGGGAACCCGAGCTTCCGGCCGGAGCCTCTCGTCACCCCGGTCGCCCGACGAGGCGTCAAGGTAGTGGAATGCCCTCCGCCGCGAGTTCGGAAAGGATCGAGCCCGCCAACGCCGCGTCACCGTCAGCGACCGCGATCCAGTAGAGGTTCAGCGCCGGGTCCGGAAGGAAGGGAAGCAAGCGCTGGCCGATTCTCGCTCCCCAGCGGAAGTGCGGCTTCAGGATCAACGCGCGAAGGGGTCGCGCGCGCTCGGGATCGATCTGTTCGAGTAACGTCCACGAGCGAATCCCGGGCACCGAGGGGAACACCTCGAAGAGGTCGACCAGCGCGTCCGCGACGATTCGCGCCTCGGAGGATTGCTGCAGCCACGTCAGCACTCGCGGGTCGCGCGCCGCGAGCGTCAACCGGTCGAGATCGTCGAGGATGTGCCGGGCCGCCTCCTGGTAGTGAGCGTACTCGCGGTCCGCTTCGGCCAACGCGTCAGAAAGCACCGCCGTCAGGGCGTCGCGCCGAGAGATTCTCGAGCACGCACAAGGGTGATTCGCGTGATTCGCCGCCGCCGCCTCGACCAGCGCCTGCGCGTCGACCTCGCCTCCCCATGACCGACGGCTCAGCTCCGACTCGATCCACGCCTCGGTCAGGAGACAACGCTCCGCGCGCTTCTGTTCGTCCAACGACTCCAGTCGTGCTCGGAGTCGCTCGGACCATGCCGAGCTCTCCTCGAGGCGAGACTCACGGTCGGCGCCTGTCACCTGCTTGCGGACCATCGCCCGGTGCATCTCGTCGTCGACCTCGATGGCTCCGAGACCCTCGTGGATTTTCTTCAGTTCGTCGACCCGCTCGAAGAGTCCCTGCAGACCCGCCAACGTCCGATGCACGCCAGGATCCTTGGCGGCCAACATCGCTTGCTGTTCGAGCAGGTGGATGGCGCGATTCACCTTCGGATGATCTCGCAATCGATTCCGCTCGCGCGTCCAATCCTCATCGGTGCGAGCGAACACCCACGACTGCGACCACCTCGGCGACAGCCTCAGATCCGGGTAACTCAGACGATCTTCGTTGAGCTCGAGCACCGCGTCCGAGACGAGCTCGTGGGCGGCATTCGCCAAGAGGATGGTCCCCGATGGGTCGAGAAGGAGCGCGTGCTCGAGGCGCCGGACACTCTCGTGGTGGTCCGCCGGATCCCCCGAGAGTTCGAACAGCGAGGAGTAGACCAGCGCCGAATTGTTGAACATCGCGGCGCTCTCCGGCTGCTCGTCGTATCCGGTCGCGGCCCGTCGGAGCTCGCGCAACGCCACATCCGTCTCGCCCTTCTCGATGGCTCGTTGGCCTCGTGCCGCCGCGAGCTCGACCTGCACACCCGAGTCTGCGCCCGCTCGCTCCAACCATTGGATCTTCTCGTCGGTCTCCGTCGAGACGACGGCGCGGAGTTTGGCCACGCTCTCCTTCAGCTCGCCGGTCGCCTGCTCGTACGCCTCCTCGAAGAGAGCTCTAGCCTCGGTGGTGGCTCCCACCTCCCGGAGAGCGCTACCGACGGCGAGGAGTTGCTCGACCGCTCGGGATTGACGCGTGAGGAGCTTCTCGAACAGTGCCTTCCCCTTCGCCTCATTGCCGAGCCAGTAGCAAACCTGGCCGTAGAAGAGCTCGTACTCGTCCGAGTCCTCCGCCGCGCTCCCCAGATCGAGGAACGTCTTCTCGGCGAGTCTCAGCATCTCCTTTCGCGACATCGGATTGGAGAACTCCTGCGCCCGTCGCAATCGCGCCAAGCCGAGATCCAGGCGAGCGCGAACGTCGACGGCGTTCCGGGCACTCGCCAAGCGAGCCGCAGCAATCTCGGAATCCTCGGACAGGCGAGCGTCGATGTACTCGACCACGAGTCGCTGCTGCTCGGCGGGATCCGCGGACTCGTACTTCCGGACGAACTCCTTCGGCGCCGACCGCTGCAACAGCTCGAACTCTCGGTTCCATGCCTCATCGTAGTGCGCGATGGATCGTCGAACCTGTCCCTGACGCCCGATCGCGATCTTCTCGTACCTTGCCAGCAACCGAATCGCGTCATCGTACCGACCTTGGATCAGTCGGACCTGACCGAGGATCCGAGCGCTGTCGTCGTGAAGCTCCGCATCGTGAGGGTCGAGGAGCGCAACCAGACCATCCACGTCTCCTCGCGCTTCGAGAATCCCGGCGAGGAGCGTCCGAATCGAAGGAGAGTCCGGGAAGCGCTTGGAGGCCGACTCGACGACCCGAGCGTAGTCCTGGTCGAGACCGAGCATCTGGTACTCACGGAACTCCATGCCACTCGAGGCCGTCGACGCCTTGTCCTCATCATCGACCGCGGACTCCGCAAACTCGAGGAGGGAGCCTCCGAGCGCGGCACGCCACTTCGAGTCGCCGCTCACCGACAACAGCGCCGCGATGCTGCGCTCGAGCTCGTCCGTCGTCGCCGAGGCGAACCCACCTCGTGCGCAATCGAGGAGTGCGGCACGGGCCGTGTCTCGCTGTGTCGTCTTCCCTCGGGCCAACCCGACTAGCCCACGGATCCCCGGAAGTGTGTCCCCATCTTCGATCTGAGACATCGCGGTGTCGAAGGCGCGCCGAGCCTTGCCCTCCGGCGTATTCGCTTCGATGGACAGAGCAACGACGACCCCGCCAACGGCGAGCATTCCGAGAATCGCCCCGTTCGCAGCTCTGGCGAACGACGAGAGCGGCTCGCGGCCCAAGAAGAACCAGCCGCCTCCTCCGGCATCCGCGACGCGATAGGCTCGAAGTGCCAAGAGTGGAATGAAGAGGACGCAGAAGCAGACGGTCTTGATGTAGGTGTGCGTCTCCGGGTCCGCGTCACGGCGGCCGTAGACGGCGGTTCCAACACCGTTGAGCGTGTAGAGAGTCGGGGGGCGGCGGACCGGTTGAAAATCGGGGAAGCGTCGCTGGAGATCGCCCAGCACATCGGACCCGGAGTCAATGTCATCATCGGAAGCCATGGTGGTCCTTTGGTTGCGAACCGTGGTGAAGAATACTTGCGGATGTGCGCGGCGAGATCGGTGCCCGCGCCGCGACGATCCCATCAATCTAGGGACCCCTCCGAAGCCGGTCAACTCCGGCAGCGCGTCGAGAGCTGCTTTCCGGCGAGCGCTCGCGACGTCGAGTCGAGTGGCTCCGGCGGGACGCCGATAGGATCGCTGTCGTTTCGGTCCGTCGGCGCGCTGCGGCTCACCCTTGCGCCACCTGCTCCGATTCGTTCCACTGTCGGGCTGTCCTTTGAAAGGGGTTCTCCTATGACCCGCCGTATGGGGGTGTGTGCCGTCGTCTTGCTGCTCGGTCTGATCCTGTTCCCCGAGAAAGCGGAGGCCCGTCGGGGCATCGTGCTCTGGGGCCACGGTGAAGACATCTCGCTCGTCGAGAGCACTGGATCTGCTGAGGGCAACCTCGGCTACATGTACAGCTACTTCAGCCTCTTCTGGGTCAACGTCTGGACCTGGAGCGGCAAGTTCGTCGTGTACTCGGGCAACGAGTACGGCGATCTCCCGCAGGATCCCCAGGAGATCTCGACGATCCTGGGAATCGAAGCGTCGAAGGTGAAGAAGCCCTGGACCTACTCCCTTCCGCCCGGCCTGCTGATCCTGATCGGCATCGTGCTCGTCGGAGTTCTCGCGAAGCTGAAGGGCCGCGCGAAGGGCTGAGTCCGTCGTGGCCGTCGAAGCGCGGTTGTCTCTCGGGGGCGCCTCGGCGGCGCCTCGGAGGCAACCGAGCCCTTCGGCAGCGGGCACGACGGCGGTAACTTCGACCCGATCAGCCCGTCATGAACTCACTCCGGCCGAGAGCCGTCGCTCGACGGACGGCTCGCCTCGGGGATCGCACGACCTTCGTTCTCAGGATTGAGATCTTCACACACGACCGCGTCTCGGATCCGTTGCTGGACTCCGAGCGGTCCGCGAATACGATATCGACGAATCCAGCTGAGGGTGGCGAATGCCACCGCGTGACGACGTCCTGTTCGATGGTTCCACCGAAGTCCGAGGGCAACGAGTATCCCGGCGGGCTCACCCTTCTCTTCTCACCCATCGCTTCCCATCACTCCACACCGCGAGACGAATCGGCTCCGGCAGGAATGGAACGCCCATGTCTATGCGACTCCCCTTCGTCCTTCTCGTCGTTTCCCTCTGGACTGGTCCGACCGACGCTCAGAGTCACAAGGCGTGGATCTGGGACAAGCGTGATGCCAAGGAGATCGCCAAACTCGAGAAGGCGGTCACCGAGGAGTCCGGTCGGTTCCACCTCGAATCGGAGTCGTGGATCATCGACACCGAGGTCGATGCCCGCTTCACGGCGGAGCTCGCGCTCTTCATGGATCGGTTTCGGACCGCCTTCGACGGTCTTCTCGAAGGCCTCCACGATGGCTCCCAGGTCGAAGGCAAGCCGCGCATCTACATTTGGGACACGAAGGAGGAGTACGAGCGCGCCGAGCCGGGGGGATCTCGAGGCTACTTCCGCTACACCTACGATGCTCAGCACAAGATGAGGCTCACGCTGTACAGCTTCGTCGATGGTGCCGAAGAGCGGCAGTTCAAGTTCTTCTACTACCCCATCCTGATTCATGAAGGGGCGCACTGCCTGCTCAAGAGCTACGTCGGAGAAGCGCGGCTTCCCATGTGGTTCGACGAAGGAGTGGCCACCTACTTCCAGTTCTGGGACCTGCGCGCGTCGGGTCGTCAGAATCTGAAGAGTCGACATCAGCGGTCGTTCTTCCGAGACCTGATGAAGGAGACCTATCTGGAAGCTCCCCCGTCGCTCGCCGAATTGCGTGGGGTTCACGTCTGGAACCCGGACAACATGGGTCCGATCGCCAACCGTCATTACGCCTTTGCCGAGAGCTTCACCGATCTCTTGCTCTCATCGAAGGAGGGTCGCAAGGTGTTCAAGACCATGTTCCAGCGGATCCTCACCAATGAGCCCCCCTTGCCCGACGACGAGCTCGCGACGCTCGAGACCGCCTGGCACGCTCACATTCGAAGCCGCCTCGGTCTGAAGAAGTGAGCCGGCAGCCCGGGTCCGCCTCGATCGTGAGGGAGGATCTCGGATGAAAACCGTAAGCTCCCGGAGCAACGGTCCTCCTCGCTGACCAACCCCAGCGAAGGAGGACTCGTGCTCTCGACTCGACCAGCGACCTCGTGCCTCACGGGTGGAGTTCTCTTGCTCCTCGCGGGCGCACTCGAGGCGCAGCTCTCGTTCCGAGCCGAACTCAACGTTCCGGTGCCACACCCGCCCGGGATCTGTGCGGCGGGCGACTTCGATGGCGATGGACTCCAGGACCTGATCATGGCGTGTGATCTGGTCGAGCAGCTCGCCATCGCTTGGGGTCATCCGTCGGGGCTGCTGTCGGAGCCGTCGACCATCCCGACAGGCGTCGCCACCGCCAGCCTTCGCGTGGCCGATCTCAATGGTGACGGGCTCGATGACGTGGTCACCGGCTTCGTGACGCTCGATGAGATCTGGGTGCAGACCTCCAACGGTGACCGGACGTTCGCGCCGGTTCGGGTGATCGACATCCCGGGCAATGCGCGGGACCTCGACATCTCCGACCTCGATGGCGACGGTGACCTCGACATGGTCGCGGTGTCGACCATCGACGCGGTGCTGATCCCGCTGCGGGGGTTCGGCGACGCGACTTTCGAGGTGCTGCCTCCGCGCTCCACCAGCGCGACGCCGTGGCGGGTTCGCTCGGGCGACTTCGACGAGGACGGCGTTCGCGATGTCGTGGTCGGGAGTTTCCAACTCTCGGAGCTCGATCTCTTCGTGGGATTGCCGGGTTTCGACTTCGCCCCGGTGTCGATCCTGTCGATGCCGCAACCCACCCGAGAGCTCCTCGTCGGGGACTTCGACGCCGACACGCACCTCGACCTGGTCTCGATCTGCACCAACGCCTGCTCGACCGCGCGTCTCCTCCTCGGCGACGGCGCCGGGGGGTTCACCCCCTTGTCGTCCTTCGTGGCCCCCGATGACGTCCGCAGCCCCGTCGCGGTCGACTTCGATGCGGATGGCTACCTGGATGTCGCGTGGGTCCGCAACTCCCAGGATGCGCTCGAGCTGCATCGAGGGAGTGCCACCGGAGCGTTCACGTTGGAGGCGCCGCAACTCACGGGACGGTCGCCGCGCGGACTCGCCGCGCTGGACGTCGACCACGATGCCCTCGTGGACTGGGTCACGACGAACAACGAAGCGATGTCCCTGACGCAGATCCGACGCGAACCGGGGGGTCTCTTCGCGAGCAACGGCACCCTCTACAACCCGACGTTCATGAGTGGCGCTTGGCTCCGTGACTACGACGGCGATGGGCACATCGACATCGGCACGGAGATCGGGGGCAACCAGTTCGCGGTTCTCCTCGGCGACGGCATGGGCGGGCTCACGCTGCACTCGACGGTGGCGATCGGGAACTCGACCGACATCGCCTTCGGGGACTTCAACGAGGACGGCATCGAGGACTTCGTATCGCCGACCTACGGCGGGCTCTCTCCGGGCGCACCGGTCGCGAGAGTCGTCTTGATGGGCCCCACGGCCACCGCGCTGTCGACGTTGACGTTCACCTTGCCGGGTACGGACCACACCGCGGCCGTGGCCGATTTCGACGAGGACGGACACCTCGATCTCGTGCTCGCCGCGTCCGCGGCCGACAGCTTCGTCGACGAGGGTCTCTACTTCTACGCCGGGGATGGCGACGGGACCTTTCAGCCCCCGGTGCATTTCGACTTCACGACCGACATCGAACGAGTCCGGAGCGCGGACTTCGACGGCGACGGTCACGCCGATATCGCGACGATGACCTGCAATGCGACCGGGCGTGTCCACCTCGGCGGCGGGAACGGGACATTCGTCCCGTCCGCGACGGTGATCGCACATGGATCGCTCTGCAACCTGAGCGGCATGGCCATCGGCGACTTCGACGGCAATGGCTATCCCGACCTGGCGGTCCACGGCAACGGATCCGTCGCCGTTCTTCCCTCACTCGGACCCGCGGGCTTCGGGCCGACCGCGAGCGCGCCGGCCCCCGGAACCGGTCTCCTCTTCGTGGGCGACCTCAACGGCGATGGCCGGGCTACTCCTACACCGAGGTGCACTTCCTCCTCGGCGATGCATCGGCCGTCATCGTTCCCTCCCTCGACACTCTACGGGGAACGGCGGTGCCGGTGATCGGAGACATCGACGCGGACGGCCAGCCCGATCTCGTTCGCGGGGCGTACCACGGATTCGAGGTGACGTTCAACGAAACGCTCGACCCACCGGACTGCGACTACGACGGAGTCGCGGACGTCGACGAGCCGGACCTCGATGGCGATGGCATCCCCGATGACTGCCAGGGACTCTCACCGTTCCGACGGGGCGACTGCAACCGCGACGGATCGACCGACATCGCCGATCCGATCTACGTCGAACTCTACTTGTTCCTCTCGGGGGCGACGCCCGCCTGCCTGGACGCCTGCGACACCAATGACGACGGCACCCTGAACATCGCCGACTCGATCTATCTGCTGACGACCCTCTTCAGCGGCGGCGCGCTCCCACCCTCGCCGTTCGACGTCTGCGGACCGGACCCGACGGCCGACCCCCTGACGTGCGAGAGCTACCCCGACCCCCTCTGTCCGTGACAGACACGGCACAAGGCGCTTTGGGATTGGCGCTTGGGAGGCCGGACGTCGACGGGAGCGCGCCGTCGCCGGTGTCCCCAGCGGACGCGCTACACGAGCTCGATCTCGCGATCCTCTTCGCGCTGTCCGTTTCCACAGGACGCCGGAGCATGGAAGACGTCGTCGGGGACGCTGTGGAGTGAGGTGTTGCGCCGAATGACGTCGGAGAGGCGCGTCCTCTGGATCTCCTGCTTCTCCGTCGGGCTGAGACCGAGATCGTTCTGGTACCAGAACCGATCCCCGTCGCGCACTCGCTCGAACTGGTCTCGGATGACGGTGGCGAAGAACTCGCCGACCTGCGCGCCCGGCGCATGATCCTCGGCGAGACCACCGATCCAAGGGTCGATGTCCTCGACGCTTTCATAGAGGTCCTCGAGCGTCTCCCGGAGATCGCGGTCGCTCGTCACTTCGGCGAACGACGCACACGGGGCGAGTCCGAAATCCCTGCGACACTGGTTGTAGCCGGGAAGACCGTGGTCGCGTCCGCGTTGGATGTTGAGTGCTGCGAGATCACCGATGCGTCTCTGGATCGGGTCAGGCTTCGAGAAGAAGAAATTGCGCACATCATCGACCGCCCGGGTGTCGAGCTCTTGCATGACCTTCGAGGACAACCCGTCGAGCAAGGTGTCGATGCCGTTGCGCTCGACCCAACGGGGCCGGAAGAAGGCCTCTCGGAGCGAGATCGTCCGACCCGAGCGACCGACGGCGATGTCGGGCGAGAGCATGCTGTGGCCGAGGCGGTAGCACGCCGTCGAGAACAGGTTCTCGATACCGGGGTCCACCGTCTCGTCGTATCCGTTGTATGCCTTGGGGCCATGATCGCCGAGGATCGCCGGTAGGAACTCCTCGAAGGTGATCGCCTGCATCATGCCGATGACGATACGTCGGGCTCGCTGGAACACCGACTCGTCGTCGAGCTCGGGTTCGAGCGCGAGGATCTGATCGCAGCGTCGGTTGTGCTCGCGAACGAACAAGGTGTGCATGGAGGTCAGGACGACGTGCTCGTTGGCCCGAACGTCTCCGGCGAGAAAGAAGTCGGAACGTGACCCTCCCGCGTTGGGGAACTGCGGGATGTTGTACGGCAGTAGATCGCCGTTCGGTGACGGGGTCGTTCGGAGCTTTCCGGTACCGTCGAAACACCGCAGCGCCGAAGACCGGAGGACGCTCGCGCCATAGACGTTCGTCGCATCGATGTAGGCCGAGATCTGGTTGATCTGCTGCCGGGGATTGTCCGGGCCGGTGCCCGTTGCGGGATCGTGGATCGAGCGCTGAAACTCGACGAGCCCTCCTTCTGGAAGGACCGGATCGCTCGGCTCGACGGTGATGTCCGCGACCTCCCCAGGTACGGCCTCGGTCAGATCGAGCTCGTGGTCGAGGAACTGACCCCAAGCCCACACGAAGTCGGAGAGACCCGCCTCGTTCGGGTGCAGTGTCTTCTGCGCGCACACGAGATTGCTGATGGCGCGGGGATTCGGGTTCGCCTCTCCCCGACGCGCGAGCGTCGAGACACCGTCCTCGTAACCCACTTTCGTTCTCCGCAGGAGCGGAGTGTTCGCGGCCCCTCGGAGAGGGTGCTGTCTGTGATTGTCGGTGCCGTCGAAGGTACGAAACTCGGTCATTGGTGGCTCCCATTCCGGACACGTGCTGAACCGATCTGTATCGCGCACGCTGACCCCAAGTACGCAGGAGGGCGACGACGTCCGCCAAGAATCAGGGGGCCCTTCGCTCCCCGTCGACGGGTGAGTCTGGCGGAGGCCGGGGCAGTTCTCGTATGTTGTGCTCCGAGACCACGAGGGGTCGGGCGAGCGTCGTTGCCATCGTGCTCGGACAAACACCGGAGTGCGGGACCGGTCCCGTACGACCGTCCGCATCGATCCCACCGAGAGGCGGCGCTATGAAGGGTGCGAGGTCCGTCGATGAGTACCTCGAAGGGCTCGACGCATGGGGGGATGAACTCGAACGGTTGCGCGAGATCCTGCGCGGTACGGAGCTCGATGAGACCGTCAAGTGGGGTGCGCCCTGTTACACCTTCGCCGGTAAGCCCGTCGTGGGAATGGCGGCGTTCAAGTCCTACTTCGCGCTCTGGTTCCACCAGGGTGCGCTTCTCGCGGATCCCCACGGGGTGCTGATCAGCGCCCAAGAAGGCCGAACGAAGGCGCTGCGACAGTGGCGTTTTGCCTCGAAGAAAGAGATCGCCGCGCGTCGGATCCAGAGCTATGTCAAGGAGGCCGTCGAGCGGGCCCGGGCGGGTGAGCGCGTGCCGATCGATCGGTCGAAGCCGTTGATTCTCCCGGTCGAGTTGAAGCAGGCCCTCGCGGCGAGCCCCGAGATCGAAGCGGCCTTCGCTGCACTCACCCCGGGGCGACGTCGCGAGTACGCCGATCACGTCGCCGAGGCCAAGCGCGATGCGACGCGGCAGAAGCGCGTCGAGAAGATCCTCCCGATGATCGCAGCGGGCGTGGGTCTGCACGACCGCTACCGCAACTGCTGAGAGGACCGCTCCCGATCATCCGACGTTCAGCGCGCTCGCTACTCGGAGCCTCGCGACGTCTTCGCCTTGCTCACCAGTGATGGCACGTTGGACAGACGCGCCGTCTCCCTCCCGAGTCGATCCTTCACCACGAAGCTGTTGCCGACCCACTTGCTGCTGAACCACTCGGACCAAACGTTGGGCCACCATCCCTTCCGGCGGCGACGAGTCTTGTGGACCCGACCGGCTTCTCGAGTCGTGATCGCCATGTCGACGGCCGTCCCGCCCGCTCGGTAGGTCACGAGCACCTCGCCGCGGTACTTCCGGCTCGGGTGCCACTTGCACAGCTTCGCGTACTCCACGTGTAGTCGAATCCCGTCCCGGCCGTCGCCGCGCCCGCAGAGACCAGC
>JAGQRC010000497.1 GCA_020425835.1 Planctomycetota bacterium
GGCTCGATCGACATCTACCTCTTGGATCAAGTGCTCCGCGGGAACGTCGCCGATGACGCGGTGGTCCTCGATGCCGGTTGTGGGGCGGGTCGCAACCTCGAGTACTTCATCCGCCAGGGTCACCAGGTCTACGGCGTCGACACCAAGCCGCTCGCGATCGAACGGGTGCGGGAGTGGGCCGGGCGCCTCGGTTCCGGACTCGACGACATGGACTCGCGCTTCCGCGTCGAGCCCGTCGAGGCGCTCTCGTTCCCCGAGGGTCGGTTCGATCTGGTGATCTGCAACGCCGTGCTCCACTTCGCACGCGACGTCGACCATTTCGTCGCGATGACCGAGGCGCTCGCGCGCGTCGCGAAGCCCGGCGGGACCGTGTTCACGCGACTCGCTTCGTCGATCGGCATCGAGCGGTTCCTCGATCCCGCGCGGGCGGTACCCGGTTGGCACCGCCTCCCGGACGGGAGCGATCGGTTCATCGTCGACCTCGAGTTCCTGCTCGCGCGCACCGAGGCGCTCGGCGCCACGTTGGTCGACGCGATCAAGACGGTGAACGTGCAGAACCGCCGTTGCATGACGAATTGGGTCTGGCGGCGGTGAGGGTCAGTCGGACCACTCCTCGGCCGCTGCGCGGAGTCGCCTCTCGTACTCGCGGAACAACGCAGCCTTCTCGTGGTCGAAGTACCAGCGCGCCTCCAAGCCGTCCTCGTAGCGCGACGTGACGCCCACCGCTCGTCCGCCATCGATGATCGTCCAGTCCTTGCTGAGGTCGGGAGGGAAGTCGAACGTGTCGTCCTCCTGGTCGACGTAGATGAGCACCCTGATCCGGCACTCACGGTGACGTCGAAACTCCTCGCGGTTCTCCTCGCGGATCTCGTCACGTCGAGAGAAGACGAACACGCGAGTGGACTGGGCCTGGGTGTTGGTCCGTTGCGCGTTCAGGATCTCCATCCCGAGGGGCGTGGACCACGTTGCCTCGTAGTCCGGCAGGCTGGTGGAGAAGATCGAGACCTTGGCGTCCCGATAAGCCTGCTTGAGCACTTCGGAGTAGTTCCTCAGGGCGATGATCTCACCCCTCTTCCAGTGCTCGCTTCGATTGACGACGGTGTCGAGCTCTCGGCGGACTTCCCCGCGGAACGCCGGGATCTCCGTACGTCGCAGCGCGAAGCTCAGATTGCGTTGGATCCTGTCGATGCCGCCGGCGAACTCGGGATCCCGGACTCGAGGTGGGCAGGGTCCCAGCTCGTTCACTCTCTCCCGGATCCCCCGAATCGCAGGATCCAAGTTCTCCCAGGATTCGATCCGGACCCAGTTGATGCCGTTGAGGTCGGCGGCGAGCTTCGCGACGAAATCATAGACACCGAAGACTCGACTCGGGCCGAGCTCACCCATGAAGAGGCCGAGCTCGAAGAGCACATTGTCCCGCACCGCGGGGTACTGTTGTCCCTCGCGGGTGACGTCATCGTCGTGCGCAAGGACCAACACCGCGAAATCCACCTCCTGAGCCGCCTTGTGGAGATCGGCCAAGTGGCTCGAGCTGAATTCGTGGACACTCGGCCATAGGCGAACGGTCGCGAACTTCTCCAGTCCCGCGGCCAGGCGTTGGGCTGGTCCAAGCTTCTCATTAGAGGAGCCCACGAAAACGATCGGGCGTTCTTGGTCACCGTTCATAGCGTCCCCCTCGGTCTCGACGCCGATGGGAGCACAGCACTCCCACCCACCGATAACAATTGACGTTCGTCCCGGGACACTCTTCCGATGGTCCGGGGTCGGTGTCAAGGGGTGACCATGTCCTCCGTCAACCCAGCTCCTCCTCGTACGCCTCCGCATTGAATCCGATCAACACCGTCTTGCCCTTGTCCAGGATCAACGTCGGAGCGCGGAGGTTGCCCGTCGGACCGAGCGCCACCTTCAGGAGATCCGCCTCGGAGGGCGGGTCCTTCTTCATGTCGAACTCGACGACCTTCTTGCCGCGACTGACGACCACTCGTGTCGCGGCGCGGAGGATCTTCAGGGCGTCCGCCTCCGACTGGGTCTCCTTCTTGGCGTCGATCTCTTCGGCGATGGCGATCGAGTGCTCGCCCAGGAACTCCTGAGCGTAGGTGCAGCTCTTTCAGCCCTTGCGGTGGTAGTACCAGTCGACCTTCTTCGGCATGGGTGCTCCAAGTGCGTGAGCGGCGAGGTGGGTTGGGATCGGACGAGGAACCGGGTTTCTTCGCCGACTCGATGTGATAGCAAGATCTCCTGGAGTCGAGGAGATGAGTTGCCCGATTGTCGGGCGAAGGGTGCGAGGGGGCCATGGAACACGACGACCTCTACTCGCGGTTGGCCACGGCCTTCGTACGGGGCGAAGCCGCCCGCGGAGCGGCCGTCGAGTTGTCGGATCGCTGGCGGTCGGCCCCCCTCGCCTCCCTCGACGGAGCGGAGTGCCGCGAAGTCATAGCCCGGGGGCGCGCCGCGGGACTGCGCGTCCACCGCTTCAAGCGCACCTCGCTTCCCCGCGTGCGGAAGGTGCTCGGCATTCTGCGCGGCATCGCGCCCCTTCCTCAACGAAGTCGCATCTAGCATCCCGACCCGTCGCATCGTCGCTCGCACATCCGTCGGCCGCTCCTCTCGACAACGACCCATTCTACACCCCGCAAATCGAGCCCCCTGACGCAGCGCTCACGCGACGAACGAACGCAACATCACGAACCTTCAACGTCACCTCGACGTCACAACATCGATCACAGCGAACGCCATCGCCATCCGGCGGCAACGCAGATGAACTCACTCGGGTCTTCCTTTTCGCATCGCAAAACCAGTCAACAACAATCCCAGAATCTCCCAAGATTCCTCGACCCAAAGCACGCACTTCATTCATCTGACAGGATTCGAGCCACGCTGCGACCGCCATCGTCACAACGACCATCACCCCCGCGGGGGCCGCGCGGACCTAGCGCCCCGAGCAGACTGGGGTGAACCTCCACGGAACCAGTCGGAAAGTGGGTTCCGCTCCACGGCCCGGGCATCTCCGCCAAACGAGATGCCCCTCTCGAGCAGCCCCGCAGGTCACCCCGTCGAAGACCGGCGGCGAGTGCGTGACTCCGCACGCACCATCACCCCGTGTCCGAGCCCGCGCCACGATGCGCCACGATCTACTCCCCCCGACGCCGCACCCAGAGTGGGCACCTCGTTGACCGGCAGAATTCGAACTTCCGTCCCAACAACAACGCCCGGCCCTGCGAAGCCGTCAGCCATCCCCGCCGAAGCATCCCCATCACCCCCAGCCCCGCGCGACCGGTTCACCACGGCATGCGAAGTCATTGTCGAGGCGACCCTTACCTCGCTCTGCGCGTGCCGCCATCGATTTGCTCGGCGCGGTTGTCTCGCCTCGGACCCGACCAGTAGAATCGGACCAGAGGACACGTAGCCCGGAGAGTTCCTGCAACCCGGAGAGATGGAGTATGGCCCTGCTCATTCGTATCGCGTTCATGGCGATCGTCGGCTACGTCATCGTCCGTTGGATTCGCGCCTCCATGCGTCCCGCCACCGTGGGTGTTCCCTCGAACGGGAGCTTCCCGATGAGCGACCCCAGCTATAGCGACGAAGTGTTCCTGACCGGCCGCCTGCTCGTCCGCGTCATCCACCACCGAACGGGTCAACCGCTGGCGCGGAAGAAGGTGGTCTTCGAGGCGTGCGGATTCACCTGAGGCACGCACACCGCCCTCACGGACCGTGAGGGGCTCACGTTCGTCGACGCGCCGATCGGCAAGGTCACCGTGCGTTGTGATTCGACCGAGATCGAGGAGTGGATCGGGGCCGACGACGAGCGCGCTGTGACGCTGGCCGTCTGACGAGACTTCGGAGAACCAGCCGAGTCGCTCCTGATGATCGACT
>JAGQRC010000498.1 GCA_020425835.1 Planctomycetota bacterium
TGGAGGTGTCATCCGCTGTAATAGGTGACAGAGCTGGCTGTCGATTCGACGTGACACTCCGACGACTCGACGACCAGCGCGCGATGGTGGTCGTCGACGCTCGTCCCGGTGCCGAAGAGGGGCGGATCCGCGGCGAGGTGTGCTGCAACGTCAACGGCTTGCCCATGCGCGTTCCGGTCTCCGGCTACCAGTACTCCTCGCTCGTCTGGAAGCCGCTGCAGTTCCTCTTCTCGCGCATCGACGACCCCTCCACCGACACGTCGAAGGTCGAGCTCTACTCTCCGGATGGCGTCGCGTTCGAGATCCTCGAAGCGACCTACGTCGAGGGTCGACGTCCGTCGGCGATCCAGCTCGACGTCGAATTCGCGCCTCGACCCGGAGGCGGCTATGTGTTGACCTGTCGATCGCGTCGTCCGTTCCCGACGGCGAAGGGGAGCCTCAGCGGGGTGATTCGAGTGAAGACGACACATCCCGAGCGGCCCGAGATCGAGATGCGCACCATCGGCTACTACACCGGAAAGAGCGACTGACCGTGACCAAGACCCTGGCCGAGATCGCCGAGCTCACGGGAGCCACGCTCGAGGGCGACCCGAGCCGTGAGATCGATGCGGTGCGCCCCCTCGACGATGTCGATGAGCGCAGCCTGGCCTTCCTGTCCGACGAGCTACGACCGGCGCCCAACCTCGATGAGTCGCGGGCCGGGGGCTTGATCGTCGAGCCCGGTTTCGATCGCAGTCGCTGCCCCGAGCAGGTCGCGCTCCTGCGCGTCGCGAACCCGAAACTCGCTTGGGCGATGGTCATCGAGTTCCTTCACCCGGCTCGCCCCGTCCACTTCCGCGGAGTCAGCGAGCAGGCGGTGATCGACCCCTCGGCGAAGCTCGGTCGGGATGTCACCGTCGCCCCGTTCTGCACGATCGGGCCGGACTGCGTCCTCGGCGATCGCGTCGTCCTCTACCCCGGCTGTCATCTCGGCCCGGACGTCAGCGTGGGAGACGATACGGTGTTGCATGCGAACGTCGTCGTGTACTGGGGGGCGCGCATCGGACGTCGTTGCACGGTCTACGCCGGGACGACGGTCGCGAGTGACGGGTTCGGATGGGCGATCGGCCCGACGGGCGCGACCAAGGTCCCCCACCGCGGCGGTTGCGTCATCGAGGACGACTGCGAGATCGCGGCGAACTGCGCGATCGACCGCGGGGCTCTGGACGACACGGTGATCCGCCAGGGCACCAAGCTCGACAACCTCGTCCACGTCGCGCACAACTGCCGGATCGGCCCCCACGCCCTGCTCGCTGCGCAGGTCGGCATGGCCGGATCGACGACGATCGGCATGGGGGTGCAGATGGGCGGACAGTCGGGCCTGAACGGTCACATCGAGATCGGCGCCGGATCCATGATCGGTGCGCGCACCGGAGTGCACGCGGACCTCGCTCCTCGGTCACGCGTCCTCGGGAGCCCGGCGATGGATCAGCGCCTGGCGGGAAGAGTGTTCGCCATCATGCCCCGGCTCCCGGACATGCGAACGACGCTGCTCGCACTCGAGAAGCGCATCGCGGAGCTCGAGATGCGGTTGTCGAAGGAGAAGGAGATCTGAGCCCGACCGGGGGACGCGGCCCATCGGAACGAAGACCCAGCGGAACGAGAACCCATCGGAAAGACCGCGCCTGGATGACGCCGGGAGTCGAGTGACCGACCCTCACAGCCAGTCCCTCGGGGTTCGGAGCACTTCGAGCAGCTGCGCTTCCGGGGTCCCGATCGCGGGCTGGTGGTCGTACTCCCAGCGCGCCGTCAGCGGAAGCGACATCAGCACGCTCTCGATCCGCCCCGCCGTGCGCAGCCCGAAGACCGTTCCCCGGTCGTAGACGAGGTTGAACTCGACGTAGCGCCCTCGTCGCAGCTGCTGCCACTCTCGCTGTCGCTCATCGTACGGTTCGCCGCAGCGCCGCTCGACGATCGGGAAGTAGGCGGGCACGAACGCCGCCGCCGCGGCGTCGACGAACGCCAGGATCTCGCTCGGGTCCTCGCTCGTCAGATGGTCGAAGAAGATTCCGCCCACCCCGCGGCTCTCTCCACGGTGCGCGACGGTGAAGTAGCGGTCACACCATTCCTTGAATCGCGGGTAGTCCGCGCATCGGTGCTCTCCACACGCCGCCTCGAGTGTCCGATGGAAGTGAACGATATCGGACTCCACCAGATAGCACGGCGTCAGGTCGGCGCCGCCTCCGAACCACCACGCCACGACGTCCTCACCATCGCGACGCTCGAAGTAGCGAAAGTTCGCGTGCGCCGTCGGCGCGTGCGGATTGTGCGGGTGGAGCACGGTGCTGACGCCGGTGGCCCAGAAGTCGAGCGCTCGATTCGCGAGCGCCGGATCCCCGCCCAGCGAGCGCGCCGCCTCTTCGGAGAGTCGACCGTGGACGATCGAAACGTTCGCTCCGGCTTTCTCGAACACCGTTCCGTCCTGGAGCACTCGCGTGACGCCGCCACCACCCCCTTCGCGCTGCCACCGATCCTCCCGGAAGCGTCTCCCATCCTCGAGAGACTCGGCGGCGGCGGTGATCTCCTCCTGAGTTCGCTCGACGATCGCCACGAATCTCGCTCGAATGTCATCCATCGTTCGGTTCCGTTCGCGGCTGGAGTCTTCGACGTTCGGCGCGGACATCGGGGCGCGGGCGCGCGACGACCGGGGATCGACACCGACGGTCTGCGTCGCGGCATTGTAGCGGAAAGGCCTCTCTTGCTGCGGATCTTGGCCCTCGAGCCGTACCTCGCTCGCTCGCACGAGCAGTTCCTGTCCGGGCTCGCGGAGCACTCTCGGAACACCATCGAGGTGTGGTCGCTCCCCGCGCGCAAGTGGAAGTGGCGGATGCGCACGGCCTCGCTCCATTACGCGGGCCGGCTCGATGCGACGGCCGACTCCTGGGACCTGATCCTCGCATCGGACTACGTGAACCTCGCCGAGCTGCGGGGTGTCGCCTCCCCGAGGGTGGGTCGGATCCCGTGCGTCAGCTACTTCCACGAGAACCAGTTGACCTACCCGCTCCAGCCGAACGAGTTCCGCGACTACCAGTACGCGATGACCCACATCCACCAGATGCTCTGCTCGCAATGCGTGATGTTCAACTCGTCCTATCACCGCGAGGAGTTCCTCGGCGCGACCGCCGAGCTCCTCCGTCTGGTCCCCGACGTCGAGGTTCGCGATCTGGTCGCTCGGTTGCGCGAGCGCTCTCGAGTTCTCCCGCTCGGGATCGACGATCCACGGGTCGAGCGCGGGCCCGGTGACGGCGTGCCGATCATCGCATGGAACCACCGGTGGGAGTACGACAAGAACCCCGCCGCCTTCCTCGAAGCGCTCATCGAGCTCGACGAGCGCGCCCTTCCGTTCCGCCTCCTGCTCCTGGGTCAGCGCTTCCGCACGATCCCGCCCGAGTTCCGGTCCCTCCTCGACCGACTGTCCTCGAGAGTCGTCGACAGCGAGTTCCGATCGGAGCGATCGGACTACCTTCGTGTTCTCGCGACCGCCGACATCGTCGTCTCGTCCGCGATCCACGAGTTCTTCGGGCTCGGAACGCTGGAGGCGATTCGCGCCGGCCTCTATCCGGTGCTCCCCAACGACCTCGCCTATCCGGAGCTGCTCCCCGACGACGCGCGTCGGGCGCTCCACCTCTACGAGCGCAGCACGTCCCTGGCGGATGCGCTCGCCCGTGCCTGCGCCGAGGTTCGCACGCCGAGCTGGCCCGCACGGCGACGCGTCCTCCAAGACCACACGGATCGCTTTCACTGGTCGGAGCTCGCGCCGCGATACGACACCGTGTTCGAGGAGGTCGTGGCCGCTCACCTTGACTCCTGAAGATGGCCGCCTACTCTCGAACGCCGCGAACGGCGCGGAGTGGACTCGTTGCGCCCGAAATCGGAGAGGCCTTCTCGGTTGCGACTG
>JAGQRC010000499.1 GCA_020425835.1 Planctomycetota bacterium
CGGTCGCCGCTGTCCGGAGTGTGGTGGCCCGATGACGAACTCCGAGATCCGCCGCGGCTGGCGACTCTGCGACGCATGCCGCCGGCTTCAGCGCGAGACGCCTTCATCCGACTGATCGTCGACCGTTGCCCGCGAGATGCGCCAGACGGTCCCGACCCGATCGAGGGTCGAGCGCTCGCGCACGAGGCGCGCATCCCACTCCCCGTACCAGTGCGGCATCCGGTCCTCGCGCGTCGCCACTCGTTCCCATCGCACGACGTCGCCCAGATCAGCAGCGTCGAACGCGAGCAGCCGGACCGATTCGACGTCGCCGAAATGCGCGTTCAGCGTCGTCTCGAGTTGCTCCCAGGTCGAGAGGTGGGTGAAGCCCTCCGAGTCCAGCGAAGCGGGACGATAGGTCGCGAGCGAAACACCGACCGGCGCAAGGTGGTAGAGCCGCGGGACATCGGTCATGTCGCCTCCGACAGGCTCGTTGGAACGGACGCTCGTCGTACGCGCGACCCGCGGGTCGGCTCGAGGCGCCCGCTCATCCCTGGCTCGCCTCCCAGTCCTCCAGCGTGAAGTAGACCTCGCGCGCCTTCGATCCCTTGAACGGACCCACGATCCCACGTTCGCACATGATGTCCATCAAGCGCGAAGCCCTCGTGTAGCCGATGCCGAGCCGCCGCTGGAGCAGGGAGACCGATCCGCGCTGACTCTCGAGGATGATGCGCACCGCCTCGTCGAAGAGGTCGTCTTCGCCGGCCCCATCGCCGGTCGCACCACCGGCACCCGCGTCGAGGAAGCCTTCGATCTCCTTCGAGAATTCCTGTGACGTCTCCTTCTTCAGGAAGCGCGTCATCTTCCGGATCTCCTTGTCGGAGATGTAGGTCGACTGCGAGCGTACGACGTCGGAGCTGCCCGGTCCCATGTAGAGCATGTCCCCCTGGCCGAGGAGCTTCTCGGCGCCGTTGCGATCGAGGATCGTCCGTGAGTCGATCTTGCTCGCGACCATGAACGAGATCCGACAGGGGAGGTTGCTCTTGATCAGACCGGTGATCACGTCGACCGACGGTCGCTGGGTGGCGAGGATCACGTGGATCCCGACCGCGCGTGACTTCTGAGCGAGGCGGATGATGGACGCCTCGATCTCCTTGGAGGCGGTCATCATCAGGTCGGCGAGCTCATCGATGATCACCACGATGTACGGCAACCGCTCCGGCGCGTTCTCCGCGTCCTCATGGCCGATCCGCGGCGCGAGCCGCTCGAAGATGGTCTTCTTGTCGAGCGCGTTGTAATCCTTGATGTTCCGGACCTCGGCGTTCGCCAACAACGCGTACCGCTGCTCCATCTTCCGGACGACCCAGTCGAGCGCGGCGGGTGCCTTCTTCATGTCGGTGATCACCGGCGTCAGCAGGTGCGGGATGTCCTCGAACAGCGAGAGCTCCACCATCTTCGGATCGACGAGGATCAGCTTCAGGTCGTCCGGTGTGCGCGTCATCAACATCGACGTGATGATGGCGTTGATGCAGACCGACTTACCCGAGCCGGTGCTTCCCGCGATCAGCAAGTGGGGCATGGTCGCCAGGTCCGCGATGATCGGATCGCCGGCGACGTCCTTTCCCAGGAGGAGCGGGATCTGGTGCTCGGACTCCGCGTAGGACTTGGAGAGGAGGAGCTCCTTCAGGCAGACGATCTCCCGCTTGACGTTCGGGACCTCGATCCCGACGGTGTTCTTGCCGGGAATCGGCGCGACCACCCGAATGCTCCGCGCGGAGAGCGCCATCGCGAGGTCATCGGACAACGTGACGATCTTGTGGACCTTGATCCCCGCGGCCAGCGACAGTTCGTACTGCGTGATGACCGGACCGCGCTGCACCTCGACGACTTGGCACTCGATCTTGAACGAGGCGAGGGTGCGCTCGATGGTCTGCGCCACGGCCTCCAGCTCGTCGCGACCCTCCTGGTGGTCGACCTTCGGCGGATCGGCGAGGAACTCGAGCGGCGGGAACGCGTAGATCCCGGTGAGTGACAGCTGCGTCTCCTCGAAGTGGTGAGGATCGATCTCCGGCTCGGCAGGACGAGTGCTCAGGAGGATCTTGCGCTCGACCGGCGGCTTCGCCGCGGCCTCGGCTGCAGCGGCTTCTTCCTCTTCGGCCTCCTCCTCCCACTCGCCGTCCTCGTCCTCTTCCCACTCCCCTTCCTCGTCACCCTCCTCCCACTCTCCGTCTTCGTCCCACTCTCCGTCCTCGTCCTCTTCCCACTCCCCCTCGGCGTCATCCTCGGCAACTTCGTCTTCAGCGTCACCGTCTTCAGCGTCACTGACCTCAGCGTCACCGTCCTCCTCCCACTCGCCCTCTTCCCACTCGGGGGCATCCTCTTCGACCCACTCCTCTTCCTCGACCGCCGCGCCGCCACTGGCCGACTTCCCGGCGCTTCCCTTGGAGCTCGACTTCTTGCTCGACCGTGCGCCCGACGCGCTCTTCGCGCGGGAACGAGTCGCCTTGGTCGACTCCTCCTCGTCGTCGTCCTCGACCGCCGTCTTCTTCGCCGCGGTCCTCTTGGTCGCGCTCTTCGACTCGGACTTCTTGTCCGCCTTCTTCTTCGCAGCGGGCTTCGCGGTCTTCTTCTTGGAGACCGATGGCTCGGGCTCGCGTCGCGGGAGCCGCTCCTTGATCTGCTCGATCATGTCCGGAACGCGGCGACCGACTTCGACCGTGGCGTCGCGTCCCCGCCAGAACATGAAGCGGACCAACGGAGAGACCCGGACGTCGGCGACGAGCACCACCCCGATCGCCAGCATCAGCGCGGCGAGGATGTACGTGCCGATGCTCCCGAACTGCTCGAGGAACAGGCGCCCGAAGTAGTCTCCGAAGTAGCCGCCCTGGAAGTAGGCCGTCCCGATCGGCGGCGTGTAGGTCTCGCGCAGGAGCGAGCCGTCGCTCAGACAGAACTCCAACGACGACGTCGCCAGGAGCAGCACCACGGCGCCGACCAGGCGCCACGGCCAACCGACGATGCGAACCCCGAAGAAGTAGAACAGCGCCCAGACAGTGAACACCGCGACGAGCAGGTAGGACGAGAACACTCCGAGGAAGGCGAGGACGGTGCCGCCCACCGCGCGACCGATCACGCCGCACGCGTTCTGGATCACGCTCGCGCTGCTCGCGACATCGTGCTCGGAGTAGAGACTGATGAAGACGAACGCGGTCAGCGCGAGGAGCGCGAGGGCGACCACCTCGTTCGCCAGACCACGGCGTTCGGAATCGGAGGCGCGCGCCATCTCTTCGATTGCTCCTGTCGACAGGGTCGGCGTGCGACGGCGACTCGACGATCCCCCTGGGGGCAGACGGCGGTCGACGGCGTGGCGTTCCCGGCTCGGAGGTCCGAGCTCAGTTCGAGGGGACGAGGAACTCGATGATGCGGCGGGCGATCTCGGGTTTGGTCAGAGTCGTCGGGCTATCGGGAGTGTCGCCGGCCGAGGCCTGTGTGGACCGGGCGTCTATCCACTCGAACACTCCACGATGCGCACCCATGTTAGCGGGGCCGTTCAGAATAATCACGTCGAGAGACTTCTGCTCGAGCTTGCGGAGCGCTTCCCGGCGTCGCGCGTCGGCCGCGGCCGACCCGGTGCCGTCGGTGCTCTCGAGCGCGAAGCCGATCAACCGTCTCTCGCCCTTCTCGCGGGCGCGATTGCCGAGCACGTCCGGATTGCGCACCAGCCGGAGATTCCAGTCTCCCGGCTCCTTCTTGCGCTTCCCGGCGATCCGCTCGGCCGGTCGATAGTCGCAGACCGCGGCGGTGGCGACCAACGCATCGACGTCCGGCCACAACGCCTCCGCGAGCGCATCGAGCTCGATCGCGCTCACGAACCGGTGGACGGTGCAACCCTCCGGGGGCGCGAGGTGCGTCGGTCCCAGGAGCAGATCGACCGCGAGCCCCGCCTCGACGCCGGCC
>JAGQRC010000500.1 GCA_020425835.1 Planctomycetota bacterium
AGCTCCGGGTCCGCGGCATCGGGCTCCGCACAGCGGGGGCAGTTCCGACGAACGAGACGCTGCGCCACGATGCCGATGATCGCGGACGTGAGGAGGTACGGTGCGACCTTCATGTCCTGGAGTCGCTCGTAGGAGCCTGGGGCATCATTGGTGTGGAGCGTGGAGAAGACCAGATGGCCGGTGAGCGCCGCTTTCACAGCAATGGACGCGGTTTCCTCGTCCCGCATCTCACCGATCATGATGATGTCCGGATCCTGGCGAAGGATCGACTTCAGACCGGAGGCGAAATCGATGCCCGCCTTGCGGTTCACCTGGATCTGATTGATGTTCTCCACCTGGTACTCGACCGGGTCCTCGATCGTGATGATGTTCTTCGACTTCGAGTTCAGGTAGCGAAGGGTCGAATAGAGCGTCGTCGTCTTGCCGCTCCCGGTGGGTCCAGTGACCAGAAGGATGCCGTAGGGGCGAGTGATGATGCTCCGGTAGACTTGGATCTGGGACTCGCTGAAGCCGATGTCCTCGATCCCGAGGACGAGGGATCCTTCGCGGAGGATCCGCATCACGACCTTCTCACCGTAGACGCTCGGCAGGGTCGACACGCGGACGTCGACTCCATCCCGGCCGAGCTTCAACTTCATCCGGCCGTCCTGGGGGGTCCGTTTCTCCGCGATGTCCAAGTCGGACATGATCTTGACCCGACTGACGATGGCGTTGTGGAACTTCTTGGGCGAGTGCATCACCTCGCGCAGCTCGCCGTCCACGCGGTAACGCACCCGGGTGACGTTCTCTTCCGCCTCGATGTGAATGTCGGAAGCCTCGTCCTTGAACGCGCGGAGGAGGATCATGTTCAGGAGCTTGATGATCGGTGCCTCATCGGCGAGGTCCGCCACGTCGTCGGCGAGGTCGAAGGAGTTGACCACCTCGATGTCTGCATCGGAGGACCCGAGGTCCTGGAGGATGCTCTGGACCACTTCGCGATCGTCGACCTGAGTGACCTCGTTCTCCTCGAGCTCCGGGAGGGAGAGGATCTCGAAGATCGGTCTGGCGCAGCGCCGGAGGATCTCATCGACCGCAATGAAGTCCTGCGGCCAAGTGAGGCCGTAGGCATCCTCGGCACCGCGGATCTCGAAGACTTCCCGATCGCGCAACTGGGTCAGGGGGTTTCGGAGATCGAGTCGGGTCGCCGTGGAGATCACGTGTCCCGTCTCACTGGCGAGGAAGGCGGCGACCCTGTCGCGGGTGAGCGTGCCGTCCGTCTGGAGCGTGCCGAGGAGCGAGTCCCTTCCCGGCTGGAAGGACGTCGGAGGGGAAAGATCGGATCGCTGCTCGAAGGCTCGGAGTCGTTCGATCAGGGAGAGACGCGCCATCGGACCTCCCTCACGCCGACGTCACAGCGTCGGTTTGGATCGGAGGGGCCGCCTCGACGGTCTCCGGCATGTCCACGTGCGTTCGCGAGAGTCGCTCGGGGATCTCGACCACGAAACTCGTCCCTTTTCCGACCTCGGAGCGGAAGTCCACCTTCCCCCCGGAGTCCGCGATGAGCGATGAGACGACGAACAACCCGAGGCCGGTTCCGGTGTTCTCACCCTTCGTGGTGAAGAGGGGCTCGAAGATCCTGGAGCGGATCTGCTCGGGAATCCCCGGACCGTTGTCCTCCACCTCGAGAAGGACGGTTTCGTTCTGTTTCCGTGCTCGGATCTCGATCTGGCCATTCTCCCGTCCGCTCTCGCCGATCGCATCGGACGCATTGGTGACCAGGTTCATGATCAACTGTTGGAGCGCGGACGGATCGCCCGTGATCGAGAGGTCCTCGGGGACCTTGACCTCGATCGTCGCCCCCGAGCGGCGCAGGTTCGAGTCGCAGATCGCCAGCGTCGTGGTGATCGTCTGGAGCACGTTGAACGGCTTGGCTTGGCTGACATCGAAGGGCGTCTGTCGGGCGAAGGCCAGGACATTCCGACTCAGCGCGCGGCAGAAGTCGGCGGCGTGCTGCGCCTTGCCGAGGTACTTGGCGAGCTTCGCCCCGACGTCACCGTCGAGGTCGCTCTGGACGACTCGGTCCGCGAGCTCCAGGAACCCGAGGACGCTCGACAGCGGGTTGTTGAGGTCGTGGGCGAAGCCGCTCGCGAGCCGCCCGATCGCCGCGAGTTTCTCGGTCTTGTTGAGCTGGTTCAGGTAGCGATCGAGGCTCTCGTAGGCCTGGCGGAGCTCGCAGAACAGGCGGGAGTTGTCGAGGTACGACGCGATCTGGGTGCCGAGGATCGCGGCACGCTCGAGATCTCGAACCTGGAACGAAGGGCGCAGCCCCGTCCGCTCGAGATAGAGCGCGCAGCTCCCGCCTCGTTGACGGAGAGGGACGACGAGCGCCGAGGAGATCTCGTCCGGTCTGCGTGCCATGCTCATCTCGAACTCGACGGAGAGTTCGTCGCTCACCATTCCCCGATCCTGCTCTCTCGCGGACGCCAGGAGCGACGACGAGGGACGGATCGTGTCGCGGGGCAGGGTCGTCCCGTCACTCCCGGCAGCGACGACGATTCGGCTGTCCGATGAGTCGTCCGACCACTCGATCCAGACGAAGTGATCGAGATCGATCGTGTCCGCGACGATCGGAACCACGGAGTGGAGGAGCTCGAACGGACGCGTCTCCGGGTGGGCGATGAGCCCGATGGCGTAGAGGGCTTCCTGGAGATCCGAGCCCTGCGATCCCGACTTCAACGCGGCCCGGAGGGACTCCGCATTCATCTCGAGCGAAATCTCCACGTCCGGTCGGACCGGATCGCGAATCGGTTCGGGGTCGTCGCTCAGGATCTGGAGTTTCGACGGCTCCACCGGGGTGCTGCGGTTCTCGACCGGCGTGGCGGGCGCACCGATCGACACCCCGACGACTCCGAACTCGGTCGCCCCGATGCGGATGACGTCACCCTCCTCGAGCACCGCGGTCCGAATCGGCTTGTCGTTCAGGAACGTGTGATTGGTGCTGTCCAGATCTCGGAGGACGCAGGTTCCGTCTGGGGTTCGTTCGATCACCGCGTGTTGCCGAGAGACCTTCTTGTCGTCCAGTGGAACCGTGGCCTCGGAGTGACGTCCGACGACGACCGGCTCAGTGCCGATCGGGATCGTCATTCCCTCGTCCGGTCCATTGCGGATGATCAGGTCCACGTGCGGGTCTCCATAGACTCACGGGCGCGCGATAGCGGATTCCTCGAATCCCACGTCCAAGTATAGAATGCTCGGCTCGATCTGGCCGGTCTCGGGAGGGGCGTCGACGGAGTCCTCCGTCACGCCGGGCGAGCGGACGCTACCGGAAGAACTCGATCACACTGCGGATGTCTTCGAGAGGGACCGATTTGGGATCTTCGGCAGGAGTTCGTCGGCGAGACGAACCGGCGAGCGGCGGCTCCGTCACGGCGCGCGTTTCCGCGGAGACTTGCGCGGGTTCATCTTCGGTCGCCACCGCCGTCGTGGTCCTTGGAGTCGAGGATGTCGAGTCCGGACCGACCGGTGACGAGTCGTGGGGAGTTCCGATTCCATCGAAGGCACCGAGGATCACCGCGCGGAATGCGGTGGCCGAGCGCTCCGGGCTTTGGGACGCCCGCAGTAGGGCCTCTCGATGGAAGCGGTCGAGCTCCGCGTCGAGATCCTCGAGCAACGAGCACACGGTTCGATCGATCTCGTTGGTGCTGCAGGCCGAACGCCCGGTGTCGAGCGGCAGCACCGCTCCACCCCGAACGTTGTCCAGGATCTGTTCGAGTATGGTGTTCGCCATGATTCTCCTCGAGAGAAGGGCCCCTCGAGAAGAATACGATGTCTGGAACGGCCAAGTTGGCGGGGCAGAAGCGGGCGTCGGGCCCGCTTCCGCCCGATTCCATCAGTTGGTCAGCGCGGACTTCAGTGCGGGGACGACCTCGAAGAGGTCGCCGACGATCGAGTAGTCG
>JAGQRC010000501.1 GCA_020425835.1 Planctomycetota bacterium
CGTCCCCATGACCGTTCCGGCCATCGACATGGCGACCGGCGCGTCGTCGCGCAGCGTCTCGACCGGTGGGGCTTCCGCATCCGTCGACGTGGCCTCGACCGAGCCGGCATCGCGTCGCACGACCTTGGCGAGACCCCAGTCGACCACGTGAACTTCGCCGAACGCGCCGACCATCACGTTGCCGGGCTTCAGATCCCGGTGGATCACGCCGCGGGCATGAGCGTACGCGACGGTCTGGGCGACCCGCTCGAAGATGCCGAGGAAGTGTTGGCGATCGGCCGCGGCGTCCGTGCGCTCCGACAGGAGCTCCGCGAGCGTTCGCCCCTGGACCAGTTTCATGCTGAAGAAGACGCGGCCATCCTCCAGCTCGCCGATCTCGTGCACCGGGACGATCCCGGGGTGCTGCAGCTGCCCGGAGATCTGCGCCTCCTCGACGAACCGCCGGCGCATGTGCGCGTTGTCCCGGTGCTGATCGAGGAGCACCTTGACCGCGAGTTCGCGTCGGAGCTCGTTGTCGCGCGCGGTGAACACCGCGCCGACGCCTCCACGACCGAGCTCGTCGCCGATCCGATAGCGGCGGGGCTCCTGCGCGTTACGGCTCCCGAAGAGCGACTCGGACTTGCGCGGGAACGCGGAGAAGACGTGGGTCGGACGCGTCTCCCGCTTCCCGAACGCGATCCGGAGACCGCGTTCGAGTGCGTCGTCGGAGAGGCCTTCGGAGGGACGAGGCTCGATCATGGGGACTCTCTCAAGGGCAACCCGGGAACGAGAGACAATCGAGAGCGTCGGGCGTGGTGTCGGGGCCACAACCGGGGAACGGGGCCGGCGGCGGCGCGCCGCCCTGGAGCAGATAGGTCAGCAGCCCGATCGGGTCGGCGATGTCGAGCGCGGCACTGTCGTCGATGTCGCCAGCGTCGCGGCAACCGAGCGGACCCGACTGGAACAGGTAGGTCAGGAGGTGGATCGCATCCGCGAGGTCGATGTTGCCGTCGGCGTTGGTGTCACCACGCACGAGATCGGTGCCGACCACGAACTGGATCGAGTTCGCGGCCACCAACCCCTCGGGGAACGTCCCGACGTCGGGCCGGAGACGCACGGTGACCGTGTCGCCGCTGCTCGCGTCGATGCCCTCGAACGACTCGGAGATCACGGTGCCGCAGACACAGCCCAGCTGTTCGTCGCTGTAGTCGCACGTCCCGACCGCCGGGATCCCGCCGACCGTCCAGGTTCCGCACGGCAACCCGTCGCAGTTCGGCGCGACGCACGGGCTCGCGACGCCGCCGATCACCTCCGCGGACTCGAAGGTCGCGACCTCCGTCGTGCCGACGAGGATCTGGAACGAGCTCGAGAGATCCTCCGGGAATGCGCCTCCGGTCTCGGCTCGCCAGGTCAGATCGATGTCGATCGTGCCGGGCGCGCTGCCCGGTGAGTGACTGACCGAGAGGATCGAGCGGTTGGCGGCGAAGATCGGACCCGAGTAGCTCACCGACACGATGTCGTCGACCGGGTCCGTCTCCGGGAGCGCGGCGATCGTCGCGATCGAGGAGATCTCGATCCCGGTTCCGGCGGGCGGAGCGGCGGTCAGTCCGAGCTCGATGATGTCGGCGGCCGCGCACATCGTGCAGCCTTGGACTTCGCACGTCCCCTTCGCGCCGCTGTTGAGCACCTTGCACACGTTGTGGCAGTTGAGCGTCAGGCAGGAGTCGACGCCGTCGGGGAGGCGCACCTCCACTTCGCCCTGCGCCGGCGCCGCGGTGCTTCCCATGACCTCGGCCAGGATGTCCATGCTGTAGTCGACGGGACCGTCGACCTCATCGGAAGTCACGCGCCAGTAGGCGAAGATCCGGAGCATCCCCGGAGCAGCGGCCGACGGAACGAGGGCGATGCGGACGATCTCGCGATTGAAGTAGGGCGCGAGTCGGGTGACGACGTCATCGGTGACGATCGTCTCGGGGAGCGCCACTGCGGTGGGGACGAGTCGAGCGGTGACCGGCTCACCGGCATCGATCTCCACGTCGAGCACTTCGATCGTTCGGGTCAGTCGACACGCGCAGACACCCTGCAACGGACTGACATCGCAGACTCCGAACTCGGTGGAGGCTCCCACCATCCAGGGGCCGCACGAGGTCGGCGTGCAGGTCGGGTCATCGCAGCAGCTCAACGATCCGGAGAACGCGGGCGCGAAGTTGCTCGCCACCGTCGTCCCGCCGACCTCGAACGAGACCACCGTCCCGAGGTCGATCGCCGGGGTGGTCGTCTCGACCGACCAGGTGAGTCGGAGGTCGAAGTGACCGGGCTCGCCCGTCCGCGGCAGGATGTCGAACTGCTCGATCCCGCGGTTCGGAACGACGGGGGAGGCGCAATCGGGTGAGAAGGCGCCGCACACCTGGTTCGGCACGACCGACGTGCTCGAAGTGTCGGTCAGTTGGGTCACGTAGAGCGGTGTATCGCAGAAGCAGAACTCGCCGACACTCCCGCTACCGACGAAGGAGACGAAGTTGATCAGGGTGAGCTGATGGTCGTCGCCGGCCGGAAGCACTGCCGCGCCGACGAAGGAGACGACCACCGAGTCGGTGATCAGTGCGGCGGTGAAGCTGAGATCTTGGAAGGCGGGTGGGGCGCCGTTGTTCACCGTCAGCGTCGTCGGGCCGGGCAGCGCGTTGATGAACTCGCCTTCCGAGAGGTCGGCGCAGACGCCGTAGCTCCACGCCGTCACATCGAAACTCGTGTCGAGTCGCACGGTCGTCGTGCCGACGTTCCCCGGGCTCACTTGGGTCGGGGTCAGTGACAGCGTCGCGTTCTGGCTGAACAGCGTCGATGGGATGAGTGCGGTCAGCGCCACGATGGCGAGCGCACAGGTATGACGGGGCATCTCGATTCGGCCAATCCTGATCTGCGTGGAGTGTGATCGACGCGGGTTCCGCGTCCGCCCGGTTTTCGGCTCCCGATTCTCCCGATTTTCGAGGATGGGACCGGCGCTTTTTGGGGAGAACGGGGCGGTCTACTCGAAGAGCCCGAGGAGACGCTCCCCCTCGGCTTCGATCCGCGCGGCCGATCCGCCGTGGTGGCGCGCCAAGACGTCTTTCAGCGCATCCCGGAACTCGTTGCGAGCCATGCGGTAGTAGCGGTGGACGTCGTCGGCGTCCTCGCCCCATTGCGCCGCGATCTTCCGGATCGGGAGGTTCTCCTCGAACCGTAGCCGAAGGAGCTCCACTCGTCGGAGCGCGTCGGCGCCTCGCTCCTCGGCCCGCTTGGTCTGCAGCTCGGCGGCCTCCTGGAGGACCATCCGCGCCCACTCCTGGTCGAAGACCTTGGAGAGGCTCGCCTCGCGCTCCTCCGCCTCGACCGCGCTCAGGGTCTCCTGATGCCGCTGACGGTCCCGGGCGCTCTTGGTCTCGACGCGCAACGCGACGTTGCGGACGACGCCGAACAGGAACGCGCGAAAGCCACCGGGACGGTCCGGGTCGACCTTGTCGAGGATTCCGCCCTCCCGGAAGCACTCGATGAAGACATCCTGGACGGCGTCCTCGAGCTCGTGGATCCACGCCTGGCCTCGCCAACGATGAGCGAGGTAGGCCCGGATCACATCGGCGTAGCGCCGGGCGAACTCCGCCTGGGCCGCCCCTTGCCCTTGGGAGGCGTCCTGGATGATGGTCCAGCTGGTGACGAGCGGAGAGCTCATGGTGGTCCGGGTCCTTCGCGGCGGAGTTCGGGCGAACGGTCGGCGTGGAGTTCGAGTGCGCCGATTCTATCGGGTCGGCCGGGCGCGGCCAACGAGGCGGCCGGGGCGAGAGGAATCTCCGATGTCTCGGCCACGCTCACGGGGCGACGTGGATCGTCACTGCACCCCATGAATTCCGACGGGGTGGAGGAACATGACCGAGATCGACCTCGAACACCTGCTGGCTCAACGCTCCTGGATCCATGCGCTCGCC
>JAGQRC010000502.1 GCA_020425835.1 Planctomycetota bacterium
TCCGACGCGTACGCGGTAGTCCGTCAGCCCCAACGTGTCGAGCACGAGGTTGACCAGCCCGAGACAGCCGAGCAGCTCCTCGGCCACCTGGTCTTCGGTGCAGAACAGGTGAGCGTCATCCTGAGTGAAACCTCGAACCCGAGTCATTCCGTTGATCTCACCGGACTGCTCCCAGCGGTACACCGTCCCGAACTCGGCGAGGCGGACCGGGAGGTCGCGGTAGCTGTGCGGCTCAGCGGCGAAGATCTTGATGTGGTGCGGACAGTTCATCGGCTTGAGCAAGTAGCCGTCGATGCCCCCCGTCTCGATCTCGTTGGCGAGGTCGGCGCAGGAGCAGCCCTCCTCCACCTTGCGGCGCATGTAGTCGGCATGGATCAGCGGTGGGTACTGACTGTCCCTATAGTAGGGAAAGTGACCGCTCGTCCGATACAGATCGAGCTTCCCGACGTGCGGCGTGTAGACCGGTCGGTAGCCCTGCTTGATCAGCTCGGCACGGATGAACTCCTCGAGCTCACGCCGCAGCGTCGCGCCGTTGGGCATCCAGAGGATCAGTCCCTGGCCGACACTCTCGTCGATCGTGAACAGCCCGAGCTTCCGACCGAGCACGCGGTGGTCCCGCCTCTTCGCCTCTTCGAGACGCTCGAGGTGCAGCGCGAGTTGCTTCCCGTGCGGGAACGCGGTCCCGTACACCCGAGTCAACCGATCGAGGTTCGCATCGCCCTTCCAGTAGCTGGACGCGACGCTCATGACCTTGAACGCGCCGATCCGCCCGGTCGACGGCACGTGGGGGCCCCGACAGAGATCCTCCCACGCTCCCCGCTCGCCCGTCGCGTAGAACGACAACGAGTCCGATCCCGCTTCGACCGCACGCTCCGCGTTGTCGAGCTTGTACTTGCTGCCTTCGGCCCGAAGCTTGTCCATTCCCTCGCCGACGTTCAGCTCGTAGCGGGTGAACGGTCGATCCTCGGCGATGATCGACGCCATCTCTCGCTCGATCGCCTCGAAGTCGTGCGCACTCAGGACCTCGTCGTCGGGAAACGCGATGTCGTAGTAGTAGCCGTTGTCGACCGGCGGCCCGTAGACCAGCCTGGCGTCGGGATGGAGGCGCTGGATCGCCTCGGCCATCACGTGCGCGCAGCTGTGGCGGATCAGATACAGCGCGTCGGGATCCGGATCATGCTTGGGGCCGGCGACGGTCACGAGGGACAACGAGACGTCGGTGTCGATCACCGTCGACAGGTCGCGGAGTTCCCCGTCGATGCGCGCACCGATCGCCGCCTTGGCCAGACCGGGACCGATGTCGCGGGCGACCTCAGCCGGCGTCACGGGTCCGTCGTACTCCCGCGTGCTGCCGTCCGGGAGACTGATTCGGGGCATGTCTTGGCTTCCTTCGAGCTCAGGGCTCGTGAACGAACGCAGTGCCCTTCTCCCTCGCGAGTTCGGCCCGTCATCGCCGCGTCGGCGGCCGCCGACGCTCTCGATGGACTCGAGGACTCCGCCGCGACCAGACCTGACCCAGACTTGCGGGCCCGAAGGGGAACCTGTTCTTTCGCGCACCCTCATCCGGGATCATGGGTCCGCCGGGATCGGGGGACCCGGGGTGCCGCCTCGCGAACGCCGCGAGGAGTCTCGCGGATCGGGATTCGGGGCGACGGGCCGCGAAGTCTAACAGACTCGATCGGAGAAGTGTCGGTGTCCGATTCGCTGAGCATTCTGCACGCGGACATGGACGCGTTCTATGCAGCAGTCGAGGTTCTCGACGATCCCTCGCTGAAGGGCGTGCCGTTGATCATCGGGCACCCGGGGCGACGTGGCGTGGTCGCGACCGCCTCGTACGAAGCACGGCGATTCGGCGTGCACTCGGCCATGCCCTCGGCGGTCGCGATGCGCCTCTGTCCGAACGCGGTTTGGCGACCGGGACGCGGGCGTCGCTACGTCGAGGTGTCACGACAGATCCGCGCGATCTTCGAGTCCTACACGCCTTTGGTCGAGCCGCTCTCCCTCGACGAGGCGTTCCTCGATATCGGCGGCTCGTGCCGATTGTTCGGGAGCGCGATCGACATCGCCCGGCAGCTCAAGGACCGCGTCCGTTCGGAGATCGGCCTCACCGTCTCCGTCGGCGTCGCCGAGAACAAGTTCCTCGCGAAGGTCGCCAGCGACCTCGAGAAGCCGGACGGGTTGACCGTGGTCCCCGCCGGGAGAGGCGAGGAGTTCCTTCGCGATCTACCGGTCCGTCGACTCTGGGGAGTGGGTCCCAAGAGCGCGGCGCACCTCGAGCGCCTGTCGCTGCGAACCATCGGAGATCTCGTGCGGGCGGGGCACGACTTCCTCGTTCGACAGCTCGGTCCCGGCATGGGGGAGCACATCTGGGCCCTCGCCCACGGTCGCGACGGTCGGCGGGTCGTGACGGACCACCTCGCCCGATCGATCTCGACCGAGTCGACCTTCGGCGAGGACCTGACGGACCCCGCCACCATCCGCGACTTCCTGTTCCAAGCCAGCGGAAGCGTCGCCGCGACCCTGCGCCGCGAGGGGTTCCGCGCGAAGACGGTGCAGCTCAAGGTCCGAACGGGCGACTACACCACGTTCACCCGAGCCCACACGCTCGAGGTGCCGACCGATCTCCCCGAGCCGCTCTATCGAACGGCAGTCCATCTCCTCGAGACGCGCGTCGACCTCGCGGGTCGCGGGGTCCGGCTCCTCGGGGTCGGGGCCAAGGGACTCCTGCCGGCCTCGGCGCCGGTTCAGGGTGACCTGTTCTCGGAGAGCACCGAGGGATCCGCGCGAGTCGTGTCCGAGTTGACCGACCGGATCCGAGAGAGCCTCGGGCCGAGGGCCATCGGACGCGCCCGGGAACTCCGGCGCCGCCGCGGGTTGGACGATCGGCTCGGCGACGACGATCCGTCTCGACTCGAGCGCCCAGGCCTCGGCGATGACCGGGGTTCGGCGAACCGCTGAAGCCCCCCCGACGAACAACCCGAAACGAGAAGTGTCGGGAAAACCGTCCTTGTCTGATGTTCAGACATCTTGGATAATCCCGCCACGCTGCCCGACGAGGTGCTCGTTCCCGCCGAAGACCATCGACAGATCCCGCCGGCTTCTTCCGGGCGTGCATCGCTCTCCCGGGGGACGTCGGCTCGGGGATTCCGCTCCTGCGCGAGGTGCGAACAAGGTTTCGCTCGCGCGGCTCGGAGTCTCGTGCTTCGGCCGCCTCCCGACTGCTGTGTGTGGACGTTCGAATGCTCAACTTGTTGGTCGCCCTTTCTCTGGCGATGCCACAGCTTCGTCCGCTGTTCTCCGACGTCGCACGAGGCGATGTCTCGGGCTCGGCTCCCATCATCGCGGAGTTCCCGTCTCGTCAACTCAATGGCTCGTTGCTGGAAGCGCTGGAGGCATTGCCGGAGTCCGAAGGGCTCGTGCGTGCTGCGCGATGGATCGAAGCGGGGCAATACTGGCGCGCGTCGGAAACGCTTCGTTCGGAGCAACAGCGACTCGCCACGGCCACGTCGCCCGTTCGTCGATCGAACGCCCCGTGGGTCTGGCTCCTCTCGGCTCGATCCACTCGGCTCGCGGCAACTCCGGAGAACGCGACGACCGCGTTCCGGACTGCCGCGGAACTCCTGGAGCTCGCCGCGCCGCACCTCGAGTCTCCGTGGATCGGACTCGAACGACTCGCCCTCGCGCTCGATCGCAGCGATCTCGGCGGGACCGACCCCGCTGGGCGTTCTGTGGCCCTCGACGACGCGCTCCGTTGCTACCAAGGACTCCCGGACTCGGTGCAACGATCCGAGGATGCCTCGCGCCTGGCGCTGCGACTGTTCACTTCCCGAGGGTGGCGTGGACGCGCCGCCGAGTGCGCGCGTCTGATGATCACTGCGCGCGCGCCACTGGTCCGCGCCTACGGACAGGTCGCGACCGCTCGAACCGCACCTT
>JAGQRC010000503.1 GCA_020425835.1 Planctomycetota bacterium
CGTCCCCGGCGTCTACACCGTGACGGTCGAGCTCGGCGGTACTCGCGCGCAGACGACGGTGGAGGTGCGCGGCGATCCGCGCGTGGAGATCCCGATGGACGATCGTCTCGCGAATCTCCGCGGGGCGGAGGCGCTCGGTCGGCTCGAGGAACGCATCGCGCTCGGTATCGACCGCATCACGCGAGTGCGGGCCGATCTCGGGACGGCGCGCGAGCGGGTGGCCCGATCCGGCACGGCGGTTCGTGAAGAGTCACGGAAGGCATTCGAGGAACGCGCGAGCTCGCTGGAATCGGCGCTCCTCGAAGCGGAGAAGGGGCTCTGGACGCCGCCGGGAACCAAGGGGATCCGCGACGATGCGAATGCCTCGAGTCTCCTCGGCACGGCGTCGTGGAAGTTGACCTCGAGCTGGCGGCGTCCGACGCCGGGGCAACTACGACGCTTGGAGCGTGCGGCCGGCGCGGTCGATGCGGCGATCGCTCGACTCGATCGAGTGGTCGCCGAGGAGTATGCCGCCTTGCGCTCGGCGGTCGCCGCGATGGAGCTGGAGCTCGTTCCGGTGCTGCCCCCGCTCGGCGTCCCCGATGGCGAACGCGTCGGGGGGGACTGAGCCGCTTCGGCGTCACGCCCATCGGGTGGGGACCCCTTGCCGGGCTCGCACGCTTCTGGCATCACCGGGGCACCCAACGGCAGCTCGAGAGGACATCCCGTGAACGCCGATCTCCTTCGCGCCCTGAACGAGCACCTGCAGCTCGAGTTCGATGCCTACTACCGCTACCTCGCGATGTCGCACTGGCTCGATCTGCACGATCTCCCCGGTTTCGCGACCTGGTTGCGCAACCAGTCGGCGGAGGAGGCGCTGCACGCGCAGAAGTTCATCGATCACCTCCTGGAGCGCGAGGAGACCCCGGTGCTCCCGGCGATCGCCGCGCCGGGGACCCAGTGGAGCTCGGTCCTCGAGATCGTCACCCAGGTCTACGAGAGCGAGAAGAAGGTCACCGCGGCGATCGGTCATCTCTACGACCTCGCCGAGAAGGCGGGCGATCGTCCGGCGCAGATCTTCCTCCAGTGGTTCGTGACCGAGCAGGTCGAGGAAGAGAACACCGTCTCCGCGCTCCTCGGCCGACTGCGTCTCGCCGGCGACAGTGGGGTCGGCTTGCTGATGGTCGACCAAGAGTTGGCCAAGGGGCAGGTCGCCGGCGCAGCGGGCGCGGGGGACACCGCGAGCGCGTGATGCCGCGGGCGTGTGTCTCGACCACCGGTGTCCGCACCGCGTCGCGGGTGGAAGCGCGCGGGAGATGACGATGCACCGGATCTCGATCGATGTTCCGGCGCGCGCGCGACCCTACGAGGTCTGGATCGGTCGCGGCATTCTCGATCGAGTCGCATCACTGCTCGGCCCGGCCACGAGGGTCGGCGTGCTGACGGACGAGAACGTCGCACGCCTCTGGTCGGAGCGGCTCGTCGATCTCTGTCGCGCCGCTCGACCCGAGGTCGAGTTCTTGGAGATCGTCGTTCCCTCGGGGGAGACCCACAAGAACCTCGGCACGGCAGAGGCCGTCTGGCGACGTCTCGAGGCGGCGTCCTGTGATCGACATTCCCTGCTGGTCGACCTCGGGGGTGGGGTCATCGGCGACCTCGGCGGATTCGTCGCCGCCTGCTATCTGCGGGGTATCGACTTCATCCAAGTGCCGACGACGCTCCTCGCCCAGGTCGACGCGAGTGTCGGCGGGAAGGTCGGTGTCGATCTCGGCAGCGCCAAGAACCGCATCGGAGCGTTCGCGCAACCCCGCGGCGTGGTGATCGACATCGACACGCTCGAGACGCTCCCGCCGACGATCTATCGCTGCGGTTTCGCGGAGATCATCAAGCATCTGCTGATCGCCGACCGCGGGGCATTCGAGCGGTTCGATCCGCGGGTCGCCGTGGACAGCGCCCACCCGACGCTCGTCGAGATCGTGCGCCAATCGGTGGAGATCAAGGCGGAGGTCGTTCGCGACGATGAGCGGGAGGCGGGCCGCCGCAAGGTTCTCAATGCGGGTCACACCATCGGCCACGCGCTCGAGTCGGCATCGCTGGAGCGGGCCGCGCGAGACGAGGGGAAGGCCCTCGAGCACGGAGAGGCGATCTCGATCGGCTTGGTCGTCGAGGCGGAGATCGCCTCCCGCTGCACGGATGGCATCGCTTCCGCAGACGTCGAGGCCATCGAGGCGAAGCTCGCGGCCTGCGACCTGCCGACTCGCGTGCCGTCGTCGTGGATCCCCCGTGTTCTGGAGTGGATCGCGACCGACAAGAAGCGACGCGGCTCGCTCCTCGAGTGGTCCCTGCTCGACGAGATCGGCCGGTGTCGCTACGACTGCCGCGTTCCGATCGAAGAGGTCTCTCGCGCGCTCCACGAGCGATCGGACCCGGAGTGAGCATCGCTCGACTCACACTGCCGCGGCACGCCGAGCCGATCCACGGTGCGTTGACGCTTCCGGGATCGAAGAGCGAGACCCAGCGCGCCTTGATCCTCGCCGCGCTCGCCGACGGCTCGAGCATCGTGCGGCGACCGTCGGAGAGCCGCGACAGTGCGCTCTGCGTCGAGGCGCTGCGCACCCTCGGCATCGCGATCGACGACGCTGCGGCCGGGGTGTGGACCGTGGCCGGTCGTGGGGGGGAGTTCGACGTCCTGCGCGGGACGCTGGACTTCGAGCTCGCGGGCACGTCGCTGCGATTCTGCCTCCCCCTCTGCGCATCGACGCCGCGGGGCTCGGACATCGTCGTCACCGGCAACGACCGCATGCGCGAGCGCCCGATCGGCGACCTGGTCGCGGCGCTCCTCGCCGCGGGCGCGGACATCGAGGAGCAGGCCCGAAGCGGTTGTCCTCCGCTGCGCGTCCGTGGCGTCGGGCGGCTCCGCGGAGGAACGATCGGCGTCTGCGGTCGCACCAGCAGTCAGTTCATCAGCGCGCTGATGCTCGCTGCCTCGCGATTCGATCGACCACTCACGCTGGAGATCCGCGATCCGGTCCCGTCCTGGTCGTTCGTCGAGTGGACGGCGGAGGTGTCGGAGCGGTTCGGCGTTCCCTGTCGGGTCGATCGCGAGCGCATCGAGATCGAAGCCCACCCTCCTCGGGCGACGGTGATCGACATCGAGGGGGACGGCGCCGGCGCGAGCTACTTCTGGGGTTGGGCGGCACTCTCCGGCGGGCGAATCCGACTGTCTCCGTTGCGACCGGACTCGAGGCAGGGTGATGTGCGGTTTGCCGAGGTGCTCGAGCGGATGGGGTGTGACGTGTCGGCGTCGACGGCGCCCGACGAAGAACCCTGGATCGAGGTCGGGGGCCCGGGCACACTCGGAGCGATCGACGTCGATCTCTCGGCGCTGCCCGACACCGCCCAGACGCTCGCGGTGATCGCGGCGTTCGCGGAGGGGACGACCCGGATCCGGGGTCTCGAGAGCTTGCCGTTCAAGGAGACCGATCGGCTCCGTGCGATGGTCGATGAGCTCGGGCGATGGGGGATCGAGGCGCGGTCGACGCGGGACTCGCTCGAGGTGATCGGTGATCCGCGCGCGTTCGCGAGTCGGCGCGACCTCGTCGTGCGCACCCATGGGGATCACCGGATGGCGATGGCGTTCTCGCTCCTCGCGGCGCGGACTTCCGTGACGATCGAGGACCCGGAGGTCGTGGAGAAGTCCTTTCCGAGCTACTGGGAGCGACTGTCGTCGTTGGGAGTCGAGAGCGATGTCCGGGAATAGCTTCGGCGAGATCTTTCGGATCACGACCTTCGGTGAGTCGCACGGCGAAGCGATCGGGGTGGTGATCGACGGCTGCCCGGCGGGGGTCGCGCTCGCCGCGGCCGACGTGCAGACCGAGCTCGACCGTCGCCGCCCGGGTCAGAGCGGGATCACCACGCCTCGGGATGAGAAGGACATCGCCCGCATCCTCTC
>JAGQRC010000504.1 GCA_020425835.1 Planctomycetota bacterium
AACCGAGTCGTCGTCGCTCGTCGGGATCAGGACGTAGCTGCCATCCTCGCACCGGCGCGCGAGGAGGCCGAGCGTTCCGCGGGGCGTGCCGTCGCGGTAACGAAGGCACGCGAACCGGACGCCACCGAGCAGTTCACCTCCGCCTCGAACCCGAGCGATGATCCCCGCGCGAGCATCCGGCGGAGAAAGCGCGAAGTGAACCGGCGTCACTCCGCGCCCGACTCGGACGATCTCCGTGGAGTCGACGCGCACCGTGCGAGTCCGCCAGGACTTCCACCGGAAGCTCTCGCGCGTCGGATCCCCGACGGTGATCCCGACCATGTAGTCGCCTTCCGGGAGCTCGGTGACGGGGGGAAGCTCGCCGAAGACCTCCCGATGGCTCGCTCCTCGCTCGAAGCGGCCTCGCGTCGGCGGGTTCGCGGGATCGATCTTCATGATCGAGATGTGGGTGGTGCGTGCCTCGGAGCCCGGAGGGTAGTCGACCTCGAGCGCGATCCCGCTCAGCTCGTCGGCGCGAAGCGTGAGCGAGGAACGAGGCTCGGCGATCGTGACCTCGACGGGATCCGATCGCGACCCATCCGGGAAGTGGGCGGTGAGCTTCGCGTCGTACGACACCGTGAACTCGGCATGACTCGGACTCCAAGGGAAGCCGCGTCCCCGGTCGAAGTGGACGAGTTGGGGGTCGTTCCAGATCTTCTTCCAGCTGATGCTCCTCCACGGGTTCGCGACGAACCCCTCTCCGCGATCCACGGGCGAAACCCGAATCTCCGCCCGCTGCGGAATCGAGCCGTCCGCCGCGCGAACATCGAGGCGAAGGATGTAGGGGGCGCCCTCCTCCTCGACGAATCGCACGAACGATCCCGGCCAGGCGGGAAGGAGTTGGGCATCGGAAACGGTGAGCGCGCAGGTCGGGTGGCCCGCCTCGAGGTCGTAGCCGGTTCGCCAGAGATCGTTCAGCTCGAAGGTGCCGTCCGGTCCGCTGACCGTCTCGCGTCGCGCCTCCTCCCTTCGATCGCTCTCCGCCCACCAAGCCCGCGCCACCTCGACGACGGTCGAGCCCGAGAGTGGGCGACGAGCAGGTCGAGCGACGATCGTCGCCCCCTCGAGCGGAGACCCATCGATGTCCACGACGCGACCCCGGATCGGTGCGTTCGAGCGTTCCCAGGGTGAGTGCGTTGTCGCTCCGACGATCGCGGCAGCGGGAGAGAGGTCGATCGTCGGTTCCTCCTCGCGCTCGACCCATCGGGCCGACCGCGAGATCGGCTCGTCGGCCCGAACGTAGAGTCGAACGCTGTAGACCACCCCCGCGATGGCCGCGAACGCCGCGAGGAGGAACAGCGGTTGTCTCGGCATCGAACACTCCTTGGATCGAGCTTTCGAAGGAATCGTCTCTGCTCCGTGTCGAAGAACCGTCACGAGTCTGCGCGTCGCTTTGTGAAGAGAGGAACTCGATCTCGTTTCGCAAGAGGTCGGCCGAGAGCCCTTCGGTCCTTCTGGAGCGCTATGGCTCGCTTCGCTCTTTCCTTCGATCGAGTGTTGATCCGGGTGAGGGGGTCGGAAAGACTCGCCGTCGATCGCCGAGCCCATCGATGACTTCACTGCGGGGTGGAGTGTCGACCGTCGGCCGTTTTCCACTCCAGCAGTCGAACGTGCCACATCAGGAGTTGCCGACGAAAGGCCCTCGGGCGAGAGGGAGCGGGGGAAGTCGGCGGATCGCTACCAGGGCTGCGGGGGCTTGGTTCCTTCCCGCCGTTCCTTCAGCTTCATCGCGTAGACCTTCCAGAACCCGATGCTCCGACGGATCGCCCGGCTCACCGGTCTCTTGTTGAGGTAGATCGCCGGGGTCCCGGCGATCCGAAGGACTCGCGAGGCATGCATCATGTCCTCGTTCAGTCGCGCGGTGACGGCTCCCGAGTTCATGTCCGCAAGGAACCGGTCGCGTTGCAGTCCGATCGCGACGGCTGCCGCGGCATAGTCGACGCCGCCGAGGGTCTCGAAACGGTCGTACAAGTACTCGTGCATCTTCCAGAAGAACTCGTTCCCCTGCAGTCGAGCGGCCTCGAGTGCCCTCGCGCCGACGAGTCCGTCCTTGTGCTTCCCCGGGATCGAGTGCTTGTAGATCACCTCGAGGTGCCCCGCGAAGGTGGGGATGATCTCCTCCTTCAGGAACGTGTAGAAATCGTGGCAGTTCGGGCACTCGGGGTCGCCGTAGATCACCACCTGCATGTAGTAGCCGGTGCGGTCCGCCGGCCCGAAGGTGACGGGAGGGATCCGAGGGTCGTCGTCACGGATCGGGATGTCGGCCTTCTCCTGGCCGTCGTAGCCGGCGATCACGATGTCGAGGTCCTCGAGCATCGCGCTCTTCTCCTCGAGCTCCTCGCGGAGTCGGGCGAGTTCCGCGGCACTCGCGTCCCCTCCCCCTGCGAGTGCGGCCTCGAGTTGGGTCGTGAGTTCTCCCACGCGCTTCTTCAGCGCCGCGTTCTGCTCGAGGAGCGCCCCCATCTGATCGGTGTCATCCTGGAGATCGCGCAGCTCCTTCGCCGCCTCGGAGTAGTGGGCGACCTGGGTTTGGGCGTAGAGCGCGCGGTAGGAGTTCCACTCGGCGAGGCAGAACGCGACGACGAGGGCGCAGGCCGCGAGGCCGAGGCTCCGATCGGGGAACGATGCGACCGGTTCGGCGCCGCCGTCCGCGTTCTCGGCACCCTTCGGGGAGAGGGGACGGAGCTTCCAGACGAGGAATGCGAGGGCGAAGTTGCAGAGGTGGGTGATCAGGCAGAGGGTGCAGGTCGCCCCGATCACCCCCCACATGATCCCGAGGAAGACGATCGAGCCGATCACTCCGAGCGCGACGACCGCGAGGACGAGGGAGTGGAGGCGCCGCATCTTCCCGCGCGGAATCCCGATCAGACCGAGGTACACCGCGAGGAATGTGTAGTAGAAAAGCCCGAGAGCGGCGACGGGGATCCGGCCCTTCCGAAGGGCCGCGATGTTCTCGGGCGAGGCGTCGCCACCACTCACTCCAGCCCCGGACACGGGTTCCGCACTCTTCGGGGCGAACGGGAAGTACCCGAAACGTGACGCGACGACCTTGTCGCAGCCGGTGTGCTCCTTGCCGCAGAGAGCCCCGAGCAGTCCCGGGTCGCTGGTGCCGCGGGCGTGCTTGGCGAGAAGCTCCGCCGCGAAGACGACGGCGATGAGGGAGAGCGCGAATCCGATCCAGCGGAGGGGGGAGGGGTTGTTCACCCGTGTCGATCCCTTTCCGGTCGGGGTCGAGACCGCCACGGGAACTCGGTCGATGGGCGGCGAACTCGCGATCGTACCGGATCTCCCGCGGACCGCCAGGGAAGGTGGATCGCGACGAGGTCCGTCGCGCTCCCTCGGGGGGGGCGGGGCGGCGTCGGGAGGGCGCGCGCGCACCGGGAGGCTCGCGCCGATTGTATGGGGGATTCCACCGGCCGGCCCTCAGTCGATCGCGGTGTAGGTGCCGCCGTTCTTCTCGGCGAGCGTGCGGAGGAAATCGACCATCGCCCGCGAGTCGCTCGCCGGCGCGCCTCGGCGGTACTTCGATCCCGGCGGCCATTCACCCTCCCCCTCGAACCCGAAGGTGAAGATGCGGATCTTGCGCAGGCGATTCAGTTCCTCGACGCGCTCCAGGATGCGCGCGGCGAGGGCGACGTGGTCGCGATCCGTCGCCTTCATCGGTGCGCCATCCGACAGCAGGATGAGCGTGTCGACATCGGGGTCGGCGAAGGCTCGTTCGAGCGCTTCGTCGGTGTGCGTCGCGTTGTCGGCGCGAAGGCGGTCGACCCACTTCGCAGCGCGGCCCTTGTTCTGACCGCTCGCCGGGACGAGCGACTTCGTGAAACTGGCGATTTCGTTGTTGAACGAGATGACGTTGAACCTGGCGCCTCCCGCGAGCTGTC
>JAGQRC010000505.1 GCA_020425835.1 Planctomycetota bacterium
TGTTGACCTACCTCTACTTGATGGGCCCGGCACCCGCCGCGCCGTTCCCGGAGTGCCGGGTGCACGGTGACAACCCGTGGCCGTGTGCGTTGGAGGCTTGTCCGTAGCGTCGCGCTTGGGTAAGGAGAGGCGGGCGCAGCCGCAGGCCTCGACGCGACCCCGCGACGACGCGTGACGACGGGAGGCTGAAGCGATGAAAGTGCAGGGATTCCCGCCGATCGTCGGAGCCGAGCCGACCCGGCTGATCCTCGGCTCGATGCCGGGCGTCGCGTCACTGGAGGCCGATCAGTACTACGCGAAGAGGGGGAACGCGTTCTGGCGCATCATCGAAGCGCTGTTCGAGATCCCGACCGCGCTGCCGTACGCCGAGCGTTGCGAGCGGCTGACCGCGCGCGGCGTCGCCCTCTGGGACGTGATCGCGCAATGCGAGCGAGAGGGGAGCCTCGACGGGAACATCGTCGAAGCCTCGATCGTCCCCAATGACTTCCAGCGTTTCCTCGACGACCACCCGACCATCATCCGGATCCACTTCAACGGCGGCAAAGCGGAAGAGTCCTATCGTCGGCACGTCCTCCCGAAGCTCGAGGGCCGCGCCGCCGAGCTTCCCCGAACACGGCTCCCATCGACGAGCCCCGCGCACACCGTGAAGTTCGAGACCAAGCTCGAAGCGTGGCGGGAGATCGTTCGGTGATGGAACCGAGCGATCGGCGAGTATGGAGCGACGAAGACTTCGAGCAGCTCTCGTGGCACGACAACCGGATTCGCAGCATTAGGGTGAGGAACCCCGCGGAGGGATACGACTTCGAGGTCGAGTTCGACCACATTCTCGAGTGGATGCCGCGGGGGAAGCGTTACCGGTTCCTGCTCGCGCCTGCGCGCCTCTCCTTCCACGACGTGACGGGTGGCCACGTCGGCTTCGATCTCCACTACCGGCAGGACCTGATCATCCTCGACATCGCGCGGGAGGACATCGCCGGAGAGGCGGAGCGCCGTGAGGGAGTTCGCCGCTGGCGTTTCACGCTGACCCTGGAAATGCAGCGCGCGCCGATCGTGATCGAAGCGAGCGGTTTCACGCAGCGGTTGATCGGCGAACCACGGGAGTGTGACGGTCAGACGATCGACGACGACTGAGCGCACGCCGCGCTGCTCGCGTCTCCCTCGATCTTCCAACGCTCGGATCCCGTGACTTACAATGGCCCCGGAAGGAGTCCCCGATGAAAATGAAGCAGTTCGTTCTTCTCCTCGGCTCGGTCTTGGTGAGCACCGGAGTCTGGGCCGACGTTCAGACGAGAGAGGTCACCTACCGGGACGGTGAGACCGTGTTGCGCGGTTACGTCGCCTTCGACTCCCGCCTCGTGAAGGAGGGCGCCGAAGCGACGCCGCGGCCGGGAGTGCTGATCGTCCACCAGTGGTTGGGTCTCACCGACTACGAGAAGGGGCGAGCGCGGCAGCTCGCGGCCCTCGGCTACGTCGCTTTCGCCCTCGACATCTACGGCGTCGACCAGCGGCCGAAGGACCCGAGTGAGGCCGGGCCGATGGCCGGGAAGTTCAAGGGCGACCGGGCACTCTTCCGGCGGCGCCTGAACCTCGGGCTCCAGCAACTGCTCGAGCAGCGCGAGCCCGCCGTGGATCCCCGGCGCGTCGTGGCGATCGGCTACTGCTTCGGCGGCACCGGTGTGCTCGAGCTCGCGCGCAGCGGCGCCGACATCGCCGGCATCGTCAGCTTCCACGGAGGGCTCGACTCTCCGACTCCCGAGGACGGGAAGAACATCCGGTGCAAGGTCCTCATCTGCCACGGTGCCGCGGACCCCTACGTCCCGCGCGATGATATTGCCGCCCTGAAGAAGGAGCTCGCCGACGCGGGCGTCGACTGGCAGATGATTGAGTACAGTGGCGCTGTCCATTCCTTCACCCAGCCGATGGCCGGGAACGACCCGAGCCGAGGCGCCGCCTACCACGAGAAGGCCGACCGGCGCTCGTGGCAGCACATGCAGTTCTTCCTCGACGAAGTCCTCGGGCCGGTGAAGTAGATCTCGGTCACGATGCGAGCGATGGTCCTCGAGAAGATCGGTGAGCCCCTCGTCGAGCGCGAGCTCCCCACGCCGGAAGCGACCGGTCGGCAGCTGCTGATTCGGGTTCACTCTTGTGCGGTCTGTCGGACCGACCTCCACGTCTTCGATGGGGACCTCCCCGATCCGAAGCTCCCGCTGGTGCTCGGCCACGAGATCGTCGGCACCGTGATCGCCGTCGGTCGCGATGCGCCGAAGGATTGGATCGGAAAGCGGGTCGGTGTGCCTTGGCTCGGGGGCACGTGCGGCGAGTGTTCGTTCTGTCGCTCGCATCGAGAGAATCTCTGCGACGAGCCGCTCTTCACCGGCTACACGGTCGACGGGGGCTTCGCAGAGCTCGCGCTCGCGGACGAACGCTACTGCTTCGAGCTCCCCGCAGGTGTCGCCGACGAGCATGCCGCGCCACTTCTCTGCGCCGGCCTGATCGGCTATCGCTCGTATCGCATGACGGGGGCGGAACCGGGCGAGTCGCAGCGACTCGGTTTCTACGGCTTCGGGGCGGCGGCGCACATCCTGATCCAGATCGCGCGCCACGACGGTCACGAGGTCTTCGCGTTCGTTCGCCCCGGAGATGACGAAGCGATCGCGTTCGCACGGGAACTCGGCGCGGCGTGGGTGGGTGGTTCGGACCGGGCTGCACCGGCGGCACTCGACGCGGCGATCATCTTCGCGTCGATCGGGGAGCTGGTGCCGACCGCGCTCCGCGCGGTGCGCAAGGGGGGCGTCGTCGTCTGCGCGGGCATTCACATGAGCGACATCCCGAGCTTCCCCTACGCGGATCTGTGGGGGGAGCGGGTGATCCGCTCCGTTACGAACCTGACGCGAGAGGATGGTGAGCGGTTCTTCGCCCTGGTCGTCCCAGCGGACGTCCGGACGGAGATCGAGGTGTTCCCGTTGCGCGAGGCGAACGTCGCGCTCGAGCGATTGCGATCGGGCAAGCTCCGCGGAGCGGCGGTGCTGCGGGTGAAGCCCGACTGATCGAGCCCGCGGATGGCATGCGGACTCGATCGGGCATCCGCGGCACGATGCGCTCTACGGACAGGACGACGCGGCGCAGTCGAGGGTGTCGTCCGTCGGGTCCGAGCCGCACGAGGTGCCGGGCGAGGGCAGGGGGCCGGAGGCGAAGAGGAAGTCGAGGGTCGTGATCGCGTCGCCGATGTCGACCGCGTCATCGTCGTTGGAGTCCGCGGCGTCGAGGCACGGCGGAGCTACGCCGCTCGCGAAGAGGTAGTTCGTCACCAGGATCGGATCGCCGATGTCGATGGCGCCGTCGTTGTTCGCGTCGCCGCGGATGAACGCGATCGTGACCGGGCTGCCGGCTCGCTCGAAGCACCCCATGTCGACGATCGGCGCGGTTCCCAGACCCGTGTCCGCGATGTCGGGAACGTCCTGGAAGCGAGGCGCCTGGGCGAGATCGTTCGACGGTAGCGGTTGGGTGCCGGCCGCGACCGGGTCGAGGTCCGCCGCGTTGCTCCCGGCGTCGATGCAGGGTGACGTCGCGTCGAGCTCGTGGAGCGCCGTGAACTGAGGGTCGATGTCGAGGTTGCCGACGCCGGCCCATCCCCCCTCGACGTTCGAGTAGTTGACCTCCCACGGAGTGCTCGCGATCGGCGACGGGCCGTTGCCCCAGATGATCGAATTCGTGATGGTCACGCTCTCGGCGGAGAGCGCCGAGCCGTTGGTGACCGCGGTGTTCGCGGTGAAGGTGCAATTCGTCACGCCGGCGCGCCCCGAGGCGTTGAAGATCGCCCCGCCGATGTTCGCCCCGTTCTCGGTGAAGAGACAGTTGACGACGATCAGGTTGGGATCGCCGCCGAGCACTCCCGACCCGGCGAAGATCGCGCCGCCACTCCC
>JAGQRC010000506.1 GCA_020425835.1 Planctomycetota bacterium
TGATCGGACCGGGCGCGTTGATCGCAGCGCAGGTCGTGGTGGAGGTCGGGGCGCGCGTCGGGCGTATCGCCGCGGTCGGGGCCGGTGCTGTCGTCGGAGTGTCCGCATCGATCGGCGACGCCTCCGACCTCGGAGCTCGCGTCGTCGTCGGACGCCGATGTCGAGTCGGAGAACGGGCGCTGATCGGAGCGGGAGCGATCCTCCACGACGGGATCCTCATCGGTCCCGACGCCATCGTGGAGCCGGGCGCCGTCGTGGTGCGCGACCTCGGGCGAGGTGAGCGTTGGCTTCGGGCGAGCTCGCGGGAGTGGACCGCGGCGGACTGAAGACCGGCGATCGTCAGAGCGTGCGCGCCGGGTTGCCGACGACCGTCGCCCCGGCGGGGACGTCGTGCCGAAGGACGGCTCCTGCCCCGATGGTGGCGTCGGCTCCGATGTGAACTCCGGGGAGCACGACGGCACCGATGCCGACCAGCACCCGATCTCCGATCGTCACGTCGCCAGCGACATGGACTCCGGGGGCGATGTGGACGCTCGTGCCGATCGAGGCGTCGTGATCGACGGTCGCTCCGGTGTTGATGATCGCCAGGGGACCCACCCGACAACTCGGGTTCAGGATCGCGCCGGCCATCACGACCGTGCCCTCGCCGAGGACGACATCCCGGGCGACGACGCTGCGCGGATGGGCGAGCGAGAGCAGTGCGACGCCGCGTTGCGAGAGCCGCGCAGCGAGTCGCTCGCGAACCGCATTGTTCCCGATGGCGACGACGCCGAACGGGGTGCGCGCCGCATCGATCTGCTCCGGCCCCTCGATGATCGTCCCTCGAAAACTGCGTCCTCGACGGGTCGGCGCATCATCGACGACCTGCTCCACCTCCACGTCGGGTTGCAACGTGGCGATGTCCCAGATGACCTTCGCATGCCCTCCGCTCCCGTAGATCAACAAGGGTCGCATCACGTCGCTCCCTCTCAGTAGGCGATCTGCTTCTGACGGGTGAGGGTCTCGCCCGAGAGTCGGGCGATCTGCTCCACGATGCGCGGCGCGGCGCGGCCGTCGCCGTAGGGATTGACCACCGTCCGCGCGACTCGTCGGAACTCCTCGTCGTGGAGCGCCCGATCGAGCGCCGCCGCGATCGCCCCTTCTTCGTGGTCGACCGTGATCACGTTGCCCGCTCGCTCTCGTCCGGCTTGGCGCTCACCGATGTCGACGACCGGAACGCCGAACGACGCCGCCTCGATGATCCCGCAGGAGCTGTTGCCGACGAGCACCGTCGCTCGAGCCAGCAGGTTCAGGAACAGAGCGTGATCCAGGTTGTCGAAGAGCCTCAGTCGCGAGCCGCGCGTCGCCGCTTCCAGCACCGCCCGCACTCGGCGTCCGCCAGGGTCGGAGTTGGGCGCCGACGCGATCACGGGGAGTCCCGTCCGCGCGAGCGCGTCGAGCGTCGCGCGCATCTGCTGGTCTGCGGCGTCGGGGTCGATGGAGATCGAGTGCTGGATCAGCAACGCGAATCGGTCGGGAAGAGGAAAGCCGAGTCGCCGTTCGATCTCGCTCCCGCCCCATCGCTCGAGGGTGCGAATCGCATCGAGGCCGGGGGCACCGACGACATGCACGGATCCGGGATCCTCTCCCATGCGCACGAGGCGCTCCGCGCTGCGAGTCGTCGCGGCGAAGTGGACGTGGGCGAGCTTGGTGATCGCATGGCGGTACGACTCATCGAGCCCACCTCGCGTCCGGTCTCCGCCGTGGACGTGGGCGAGCCATCGGTTCGTGGCCACGGCAGCGATTGCGGCCGCCAGCGTCTCGCTCCGATCGCCGAGAAGCAGCACGAGATCCGGGTCGAGGGTCTCGAAGGCATCGGTGCATCCGATGACGCCACGCCCGATCGACCGCGCGGTCTCGGCGGGTCCGTCGTCCACACCGAGGATCGGCACGCGAGCGGCGATCGGGATCCCGTCGGCCTCGATCTCACGCACCGTCTGACCGTGTGCCGAGCTCAGGTGGGCTCCCGTGACCACGAGCGACACCCGGACGGGCGTCGCCCGAGCGGCGTCGATGATGGGGCGGAGGAGGCCGTACTCGGCGCGGGTTCCGGTAACGAAGGCGACGTGTTCGATCATGGTCGCGTCTCGGACTCCTTCGGCAGCGGACCCCGTCGAGGGGATCGGGTCGCGGGAACGGGTTGCGCAGCCGTCGAAAACTGCTATCTCTCGACCGCTCCGCTCTCGCCGCCCCCGTGTCGCCGCCCCGTGTTCGCCGCAGGGGGCCTCGAAGGCCGCCGTCGGCGACGGAGTGGCGATCCTCGAAGAGGCCGACCCGCTTCCGAGCTTGGCTCCGACCGCAGAACGGTCCCGATGAACGTATCGACATTCCTCGAACACTGGAACATCCGCGAGAACCCCTTTCTGGCGGAGGAGGCGCGGCAGGATCACGTTTTCGCCCTCCTGAGCGAGGGGGGGACCGATTCCGCGGCTCACTCCGAGAGCAAGCACCCCGATTTCGACAAGATCCTCGGAGATCCCGGGCGACCGGCCACCGCGATCGTGTTCGGCGAGAAGGGGGCGGGGAAGACCGCGATTCGGCTCCAGATCGAGGAGGCGATCCGCGACTACAACCAGCGTCGCCCCGACGCCCGGACGCTGATCGTCGCCTACGACGATCTCAACCCGATCCTCGATCACTACGTTCGCTCCCACGGGGATCGGTCGGTGGGCGAAGCGCTCCAGCGACTCCGACTCGTCGACCACATCGATGGGATCCTCGCGTCCGCCGTGCCGTCCCTCGTCGACGCCGCGTTGCGACCCGGGTCGAGCTCGATCGATCTCGGAAGCCGCCCTGCGGAGACGCTCAAACGGCTCGAGCCCGAGGCCAAGCGAGGCTGGGTGGCGCTGCAGCTCCTCTACGACCGGGCCGATCGCCATGTCGAGCGAGGTCGGCTGCTCCGTCGAGCGCTCCGGCTGTGGGCGCCGACCTGGACGCGAACGCTCAAGGGGGTCGCCGGCATCCTCTGGGTCCTCTTCATCGCCCTCTTGCTCGTCCGCGCCTTCGCCGCCGACGAGACCCGGAGTTGGGCGGAGACACTGGGACTGTGGGGGACGGGAGGACTCGCCGCGGCGGTCACGCTCCGTGTCCTGGTCGACTTCCTCTGGGTGTGGCGCCGGAGCCGGAGGCTCGCGCGCCAACTCCGCGTCGTCGATCGCTCGGCTCTCGGCTTTCGGCTGGCGCTGTCTCGCACCCCCTGGTCCTTGCTCGACGCGCTGCCGTTGCCCACGGATGACCTCGACGACACGCGGTACCGGTTGCTCGACGATCTGCTCGCGGGCATCGCGCCGTTCGGCTACACCAACGTCGTCGTGTTGATCGATCGCATCGACGAGCCCACGCTCGTCAGCGGGGAGACCCAGCGCATGAAGGCGTTGGTCTGGCCGCTGTTCAACAACAAGTTCCTGCAGCTCGATCATTTCGCGCTGAAGATGATGCTCCCGATCGAGCTCCGTCACGAGCTGCATCGCCAGTCTCGCGAGTTCTTCCAGGAAGCGCGGATGGACAAGCAGAACCTGGTCGACCGGCTCACGTGGTCGGGGACGACGCTCTACGACCTCTGCGCGAAGCGTCTCAAGGCGTGCCACTCGGGGGGGACCGAGATCTCCCTGATCGACCTGTTCGATGACACCGTCACCCGACAGGATGTCGTCGACGCGCTCGATCAGATGCGACAGCCTCGAGACGCCTTCAAGATGATGTACCAGCTGATCCAACAGCACTGTACGACGACGACCGATGAGGAAGCGAACTGGCACATCCCGAAGCTCGTGCTCGACCAGGTCCGACGAGGTCAGGTCGAGCGTCTGGACGCCCTCCAGCGCGGCACGGGACCCGCTTGACCGCAGAACCGTCTCGGCTCGCCTGAACGCCCT
>JAGQRC010000049.1 GCA_020425835.1 Planctomycetota bacterium
CCCCACGACGAGCTCCACCGAGGCGGGCCGTCCCCGCGAGAGATAGAAGAGAGCCGAAACATGACCTCGCGCAGCGTCCACGTGATCGGGATGCCGCTGGATCACGGTGCCGGCCGGCGTGGCGTCGGGATGGGACCGACCGCGATCCGGATCGCTCGGCTGCACGAAGCGCTGGGCCGCCTGGGTTACGAAGTGCACGAGCACGGCGACGTCCACGTCTCCATCCCGGAGTCGTTGGAGCAAGGGGACACCAAGGCGAAGTACCTGAGGGTCGTCGCCGAGGCTTGTCGCGAGCTCTCCGCTCAGGTCAAGTCGGTCCTCGATCAAGGGGCGCTGCCGCTCGTGATCGGCGGAGATCACTCGCTGGCAATCGGCTCGATCTCCGGGGCGGCGCATCACCTGGTCGCGAGAGCCGGGGGGGACGGCCAGGCCGCGCCGAAACTCGGACTCCTCTGGTTCGACGCGCACGCGGACATCAATACTCCGGAGACCTCGGTGAGTGGCAACATCCACGGGATGCCGGTCGCGTGTCTGCTCCATCGCGGTCCGGACGAGTTGCGATCGATCGGCTACGACGGCCCGAAGCTCGCTCCGGAGCGCGTCGTCCAGGTCGGCCTGCGGGACATCGATCGGGCGGAGAAGCGGCTCGTCAAAGAGTCCGGAATCTACGCGTTCACGATGGCCGACATCGATCGGCGAGGTCTCGCCCGCGTCGTCGAGGAGGCGATCGACATCGCGACCCGCGACTGCGACCTCCTCCACGTGAGTTTCGACATCGATGTGATGGATCCTCGCGTCGCACCGGGAACGGGGACACCCGTCTTGGGGGGGCTCTCGTTCCGCGAAGCGCATCTCGCGTTGGAGATGGTGGCGGAGTCGGGGCGGCTCGGCTCCTTCGAGCTGGTCGAGGTCAATCCGATCCTCGATGAGCAGAATCGCACTGCAGAGATCGGAGTCGACCTGATCGCATCGGCTTTGGGGAAGACGATTCTCTGAACGGTCTTGCGTCTCAGTGGTGTCTCAGTGACGTCGCTCGCCTCTGCGCCAGGCGAGCATCCTTCGGGCGGCCTCTTCCAGAGTCTCTCGTCGCTTGCAGAACGCGAACCGCAGGAGCCCGCGTTCGGGGCGCGCCGAGTAGAAGACGCTCGGCGGTATCGCGGCGACCCCGCACTCCCGGACCCAGCGTTCTGCGAAGGTCTGGTCATCCTCGTCCGAGAGCCCTCGGAATCCTGCCAGGATGAAGTAGGTCCCCTCGGGAGCGATCGGCACGAAACCGGTGTCGGTCAACGCCTCGATCAGGAGCGCGCGTCGCTCACCGTACTCGCTCCGGAACTCGTCGTAGTACGAGTCCGGGAGTTCCCGCAGCGCCCGAGCGACGCCGACCTGGAGCGGAGTCGTGCTGCAGAACGTGAGGAACTGGTGCGCGGCCTGCGCCGCTGCGATCCACCGCTCGTCCCCGGTCGCCCAGCCGATCTTCCAGCCGGTGAACGAGAAGGTCTTGCCGCAGCTCGAGACGGTGATCGTGCGTTCCCGCATTCCCGGCCGCGTCGCGATCGAGAGGTGCTTCGCGCCGTCGAAGGTCAGTCGCTCGTACACTTCGTCGGCCAGCACCACGACGTCGTACCGATGGCAGAGCTCGGCGACGAGGTCCAACTCCTCCTCCGTGAGCACGCGACCGGTCGGATTGTGGGGTGTGTTCAGAACCAGCAATCGCGTCCGATCGTTGAACGCCGCCTCCAGGGCCGACCTCTCGAGACGGAACCGCGGGGCGGACAGCGTGACGAAGCGAGGTGAGGCGCCGGCCATGGCGCAGCAGGCGGGGTAGCTGTCGTAGTAGGGCTCGAAGAGGATCACTTCGTCGTCGGGATCGAGGAGACCGAGGATCGTGGCCGCGATCGCTTCGGTCGCGCCGTGGAACACCGCCACTTCGCGCATCGGGTCGTACGCGAGACCCGTGCGTTCGGCGACCATTGCCGCCACCGCCTCGACGAGCTCCGGGTGGCCTTGGGATCGCGCGTACTGGTTCGCGCCGGAACGAAGCGCCGACTCGACGGATCGGATCATCGAGGGAGGCCCCTCGAAGTCCGGGAATCCCTGGGAGAGGTTGACGGCATCGAACTGCAGCGCCAGCTGGGTCATGCGGGAGAAGATCGTCGTCCCGAACGGGCGGAGTCGGTGGGCGACCATGACCGGGTCAGCGCAGGACGACCATGACACACGGACCGCCGTGGATCACGCCGAGTCCGAGGTCGCGTGCCTTCGCGACGGCGCTCGCGCTCTCCGCACCGGGCTGCATCCAGACCAGCGGAATCCCGTTCGCGGCGATCTCCTCGACCACCGTCTCGGTGACCTGCGGCGGGGTGATGATCGACACCGCGTCGATGGCCTCGGTGACATCCGAGAGCGAAGCGTAGACGCGTTGACCGAGAATCTCGGTTTCGCGCGGATGGATCGGGATCGCCCGCCGACCCCTCGCCAGGTAGTGGGCGAGAACCTTGTGTCCGTACTTCGAAGGGTCACGGCTCACGCCGACGACGCCGAAGGTCTCCGCCGCCAGGAAGCGAGCGATCAACTCCGCTTCGTCGAGCTGCGTCAGGTCGTTCATGGGACTCCCTCAGCGATCGCCGGCGAGCTCGGCGAGTCGTCGGATCGAGGTCACATCGCCGCGCGGCACGAGATGGCGGTCGAGCTTCTTCCAGGTGCCGAACTTCGCCGCGCGGGCGAGGTACTCCTCCCGCGACAGCGCGTGCTCCTCGGAGTCGTGGTAGTCGACGTCGAGGAGGAGAACGCCGTCGTCGGTCTCCTCGAAGCAGCGACCGACATAGGTGCGTGGTCCCGCTGTCTCCACGACGATCGTGATGCCGTGGAGCTCGCCCTTGTCGTCGTGGAAGGTCCCCACCCTACGCGCCCTTCGCGCAGTGTTGGTCGAAGGCCTCGACCAGGTCGAAGGCGATCGTCTGTGGATCCCGTCCCTCGATCATGTGGCGTGGCACGAAGTGGACGACCTCGCCGTTCTTGAAGAGGGCGATACTCGGGCTCGACGGCGGCAGGTCGCCGATCTTCCCCCGCGCCGCGTCGGTGGCCTCGAGGTCCTGACCGGCGAAGACGGTGAACGCGCGATCCGGACGGTTCGAGTGCTGGAGTGCGAGGAGCACACCCGGTCGGGCGCCGCCGGCCGCGCAGCCGCACACCGAGTTGACGATCAGGAGCGCCGTGCCGTCGTTCGCCGCGAACGCGTCCTCGACAGCCGCGGCCGTCGTCAGCTCTTGGACACCGGCGCGAGTCAGCTCCTCGCGCATCGGTCGGACCAGAACGGGATCGTAGGGCATGGGTCGGCTCTTTCCGGTTTCGAGTGGGCGGTAGGGTAGCGATCGCGGGCACCGGCAACAACGTCTCGGTCGGGCGCTCAGCAGTGGCAATGGTCGTGATCGTGGCGGTGACCGTGACCGTGATCGCCGCCGCCACTCTCCTCATCTTCGGACTGCACCAAGACCTGCGCGACGAACGCCCGCGGCCCCTGGCGGAGGAGCGAGACGGAGAAGAGGAGTGCGAGCCCCGCCAGTGCGGTCCACGACCACGCCGACGGCTCCTGCTCCGAACTCAGGAGTGGGTCGACCGCGACGCGGCAGAGGTCGACGGTGTACCCGGCGATCACCGCCAGCAGCGCCACCGATAGCGCGAAGCGGAGGGCGAAGCGGCGGCCATGGAGGTCCGACAACACTCCGAAAGTCGTGATGTTGGTCGCCGGTCCGGTCAGGAGGAACGCGAGCGCCGCCCCGGGCGAGACTCCGCTGGCGAGGAACACCGCCACCAACGGTGTCGCGCCGGCCGCGCACACGTACACCGGCAACCCGACGAGCGCGAAGATCGGCACTTGCGCGACCGGCGAGATCTCGCCGAGCCAACGGGATTGCAGGAGTGGCTGGGTGCACGCGGCGAGCGCGAGACCGAGCAGGATCCACGGTGCGGTGTGATCGACGGTCTCTCCGAGTCCATTGCGAAGGCTGACGCGTAGTCTCTCGGCGAGCGACTTCGCGTCGTTCGCGACCGGCGCCGGCGCAGGATCCCCCTTCGGTCTCGGCGCGACGATCCACGCGGCGAGGACGGCGAGAAGTCCTGCTGCGACGACCCGGGCGATCGCGTAGTCGGTACCCAGGAGTCGACCCGAGAGCAGCACCGAGTCGAGTCCGAGTTCGGGGGCGGCGACGAGGACGCTGAGCGCGGCGGCGACCGGCGCACCGCGAACGATCATGGATCGATAGATCGGCACGACGCCACAGGAGCAAACGGGAATCGGAAGACCGAAGACCACGCCGCGAATCGCCTGCATCGCCGTGCTCCGACCGCGACCCAACCAACCGAGCGTCCCCGACGGCATGAACCCGTACAGGAGGCCGGCGGCGAGGTAGGCGAGGAGGAGCACCGGCGCGCTCTCGAGCGCGAGATGGATGAACAGGTCGCCGACGGCGAGTCCGGAGGCCGGACCGACCGCGCTCCCGACGGCGGCGAGGTCGGCGCCGCGCGAGAGTCCGGCGTGCGAGTGCGAGTGCCCCTCGCCCGAGAAGAGACCGATCAATGCGACGATGGCGAGCAGCGCTCCGAGCCCCGAGGCCCAGTGCCAGCGTCCCGCGGCGGGCGCGTCCACGGCGGGCATGTGGACGACCACGTGGAGGAGCGACCCTGCGACCAGCGCGACGAACCAATGCAGCGCTGGCAGACCGTGCTGGAGATCGAGATGGGTCGCGAAGTGGAAGCCACCGTACGTCGCGAGGTCGAGCAGCACGATCGCGCCGAGTGCGGCGCCGATGCCATGGGTGCGACGCAGGAGGACCCAGATCGCCAGTCCGACCGGAAGCCGGTGGAGGATCAACGCGAGGGACAGAGAGGACCCGAACGAGAGGCCGGCGCCATCCATCGCCGAGTGCAGCAAGAGCCCGGCGATCGCGAGCACGAGCGCGGTACGGTGCGCCTTGGCCCCGAGTTTCATCCGCGCGCGCTCGAGCAAGGTGGGAACGAAGATCCCGCAGAGCGCGATCAGCACGACCGGCCAGCCGGCGATCTCGAAGCTGTGCGGAAGGATGTCGACGAGGACGAGACCGGCGATCGCGACGACCATGAAGCCGTCGAGGATCGCGAGCGCGACGGGGGTGCGGCGCGACATCCAGAGGAGGATCGGACCGAGGAGTGGGACGACGAGACAGGCGACGAGGGCGGGAACCCCCGCGGACGAGTCTGGCATGGAGTCCTACGCTTCCCGGACGAAAAGCCGCATTCTGCCCCACGTCGTGACAGTTGTCTGCATCCGCGGACCCGTCCCCTCGGCTTTCGAGTACGATCGCTCGTCCGTCGGCGCCATCCGTCGACCCGACTCGAAAGGTCCGCCGTGTCCGCGACCCCCAACCGGCTCGCCAGCGAGAAGAGCCCCTACCTCCTGCAGCATGCACACAACCCGGTCGGTTGGTATCCGTGGGGGGAAGAGGCGCTCGAGCGGGCGAGGCAGCTCGACCGACCGATCTTCCTCTCCGTCGGCTACTCGACCTGCCACTGGTGCCATGTGATGGAGCGGGAGTCCTTCGAGGACGAGGCGACGGCGTCGATCCTCGATCTCCATTACGTGCCGATCAAGGTCGATCGCGAGGAGCGACCCGACCTCGACGACACCTACATGAAGGCGACGCAACTTCTCACGGGGCGGGGCGGGTGGCCCAACTCGGTCTGGCTCACACCGGACGGTCGACCCTGGTACGCGGGCACCTACTTCCCGCCGGATGACTGCGGTGGACGGCCCGGCTTCGGGACGGTGCTGCTGCAGCTGGCCGATGCGTGGCGGAACCGTCGACCGGATGTCGAGCGACAAGCCCAGGAACTCGCCGAGCGCACCGCCGAGATCAGCAGCTTCGACGCACCTCCGGGCGAAATCTCGATCGCGCTGATCCGGAAGGCGTTCGTTGCACTCGAGAGCGCGTTCGATGCGACCGACGGCGGGTTCGGTGGGGCACCGAAGTTCCCGCCGCACGGGGCGCTCGCGCTCTGCTTCGCCGAGCTGTCCGTCGACACGGAGGATCCCCGACGCGCTCCGGATCGCGACGCGGTTCGGGAGATGGCGCTGACCACGCTCGATGCGATGGCCGCGGGCGGTGTCCACGATCAGATCGGCGGCGGGTTCCATCGCTATTCGACGGACGCGAAGTGGTTGCTCCCCCATTTCGAGAAGATGCTCTACGACAACGCGCCGCTGGCCACCGCGTACGTCGACGCGTGGGTCCTGACGGGCGAGGAGCGGTACCGTCGAGTGGCGCACCGCACCTACGAGTGGGTGCTCCGCGAGATGCGCGACGAGGCCGGGGGATTCCACTCGGCGATCGACGCGGACAGCGAGGGCGAAGAGGGGAAGTTCTACGTCTGGACCGAGGCGGAAGTGATCGAGGTCCTCGGCGAGGAGGACGGTCGCTTCTTCTGTGACGTTTCCCGCTTTCGCCCGACGGGCAACTTCCGAGACGAGTCGACCGGGGCCTCGACCGGCAGCAACATTCCCCATCTGTCGTCCACGCTGGACCGGGTCGCGACGCACGCCGCCGGTGTCGACGGAGAGTCGGCGAGCCCGATCGATCGAGATCGCTTCATCGAACGCTTCGACCGTTGCGCGGAGCGACTCCGCGAGGCGCGCGAGTCTCGTGTCCATCCCGCTCTCGACGACAAAGTGCTGACCGCGTGGAACGGGCAGATGATCGCGAGCCTCGTTCGCGGAGGACTCGCGCTCGACGAGCCCCGATATCTCGGAGCGGCGGAGCAGGCCGCACGGTTCGTGCTCGACCACATGGTGGAGGAGGGTCGTCTGCTGCGGTCGTTCCGAGGAGGACAGGCTCACGTTCTCGCGTATCTCGAGGACTACGCCTGTTTCACGGATGCACTCCTGGCGCTCGACCAGGCGCGACCCGGGTCGGGTTGGCTCGGGGAGGCCGAGCGATGGGCCGACGTGATGGTCCGTGAGTTCCACGACGACGAGCGCGGAGGGTTCACCTCGACCTCCCTCCGGCACGAGGCGCTCCTCGTTCGCGCCAAGGATCCGTTCGACTCGGCGACTCCTTCCGGGAACGGTGTCGCCGCTGCGGTGTTGGTCGAGCTCGGACGCCGCACCGGGAATCCCCGCTGGCGAGATCTCGGTCGACGGACGATCCGCGCGTTCGTCGGGGCGATGGAGCGACACCCGCGCGGCACCGAGTCGCTGTTGCTCGCGGCCCATCGTTGGCTCGTCGGTGGTGCCGCGGAGATGAGCGTCGACCCCGTCGCGTCATCTCGCTCCGACATCGAGCTTCCCGGTGTCGATCTTCGTGGCGGAGCAGGAGCGATCACCGCGACACTCGCCTGCTCGCGTTGGTCGGTGCGGCCGGGAGGTCGTGTGGAGTTCCGGCTCCGCCTCGACGCCGCTGACGGATGGACCATCCGGCGAACCGCGGGGGCGGGGCCGTCGGTCCGCGGTTCGACGGTGGCGAGCTTCAGTTCGGATCGCACCTCGGTCGACGCGGTTCGAGAGATGCACTCGATCGTCGTCGAGATCCGTGACGATGTCGAGCAGGGGGCCACCTTGATCGAAGTGTCGATCGACGTCGAACCGTGCGGCCCGGATCACTGCGCTCCGCCGAGCACGATCCGAATCCAGGTTCCGCTCGCGATCGATCCCGAAGCCGAGGAGTGGAGCCGGTTCCCGTGACGGCCGCGCGTTTCTCGAGCGCAGGGACCGCGGACCTCCGGACACGCGATCGAACGGTCTTTCAGAGCTGCGCTCGAAGCCGAGTGGCCGCGATGCGCGAGCCATGTCGTTCGCTGGCACACTCCGCAAGGATCGGCTCCGCGCGGTCGAGGAGCGCTCGCGCTTCGTCGAGTCGACCTGCGTCGAAGCAGACCTCCCCGGCGGCGACCGCCGCCTCGGCCCAGCTCAGCGTGTGACCGGCCGACTCCCGAATGGCCATCGCCGCGTCGAAGTGTGCCCGAGCGCGCGCGAGATCCCCGCGTTTCCGGGCGAGTCGGCCCCGCGCCTCGGCGGTGCTCGCATGGGCGAGATGCGTCTCGTCGAAGTTCGCGCGACGGATCGCGTCCGCCTCGTCGAGCAACCGCTCCGGCTCGTCGAGATCGCCCGCCTCGCTCAGCGCGTTGGCGAGCGCCGTCAGGGACAGCGCGAGGTCGTGGTGCTCGGGGGCGAGGATCCGGCGCCGGTCCTCGATCGCTCGGCGAAGGGGACCGATCGCCTCGTCGATCCGTCCGCACTTGAAGAGGCAGACGCCGAGATTGTGCCGAGCGGTCGCGATGCTCCGATGCCCCGGGTCGAGCACGCGCTCCTGTCGCTCGAGCACGTTCCGGTTCAGTGCGAGCGCCTCCTCGGCATCACCGCGCGTCAGGTGGGCGACGGCGAGGTTGTTCATCGTCGACAAGATCGCCGGGTGATCATCGGGGAAGAGCTGCTCGCGGATTCGAAGGGCGCGTCCGAGCAGCCGGATCGACTCCGCGTGTCGTCCGACATCGAGTTCGATCGACGCGAGGTTCTGCAGCGTCGACGCGACGGAGGGATGGATCGCGCCGAGGAGCCGTTCCCGAATCTCCAGAGCCTCGTGGGCGCGGTGCCGTGCCGCGTCGACCTCGCCGACCTCTGCCAGAGCGCGGGCCATGTTGTGAAGGCAGCTCGCCGTGGTGAGATGGTCGCCGAGCGAGCGTCGCCAGATGTCGAGCGCGGTGCCGAACGCCTCGATGGCTTCTCGGATTCGTCCGACGTGACAGAGGAAGAACGCGAGGTTGTGGATTGTGTGTCCGAGGTCGGGGGAGTCCGGGGGGAGCTGAGCGCGACGCGTCGACAGCGCGGACCGGATCGATCGTTCCGCCTCATCGATCTTCCCGAGATGGAGCTGGACGATGGCGAGGTGTTGTCGCGTCTCCGACACGAGGAGATCCTCGGCCCCGAGTTCGGCCACTCGCAGGACCATTCCCCGCTCGTAGAGCTCTTCCGCCCTCGCATACGCGTGGTGTGAGGCGTGGAAGTGGGCGAGCGCTTCACAGCTCTCGGCGAGCTCCAGCGGATCCGCATCGGACCGACTCTCGTGGAGGTCGAGTGCGGACTCGAGATGTCTGCGCGCTCGATCGCTGTTGCCGAGCTTGTCGTGCGCGATCCCGAGCGTCCGCTCCAGCGTGGCCCGGACGGAGACGTCGTCGTGGAAGTCGGTCCGCAGTCTCTCGGCGCCGCGTTCGAGGAGGTCATCGACGGTGATCGATCCGCGGTGCGCCTCGTTCGGGTCGGTCGCCTCGAAGAGGTTGATCAGGAAGCTCGAGACCCGACGCGCGCGCTGCGCATCGCGCTGAGCCTGCTCGGCGTCCCGCAGCGCGGCGCGCTCGCGCTCGCGCTGGTTGCGGATCGCGTCCCCGAGCGCCTGGACACTCGGGTGACGATCGCTCGGCGAGCGAGCCATCGCGCGATCGCAGATCTCGATCAGCGTCGACGGATCGTCGAGACCGAGGGATCGAAGGGGGAGCGGCGGTCCCGCTTGCAACGCAGCGAGCACCTCGGCCGAGCTCTTCGATCGATCGTTGTCGAGGTAGGGCGGCGTTCCCGCGAGCAGTGTGTAGAGCATCGCCCCGATCGAGTAGACATCGCAGCTCGGCCCGATGTCGCTCCTCTTCCCGGCCGCCTGCTCGGGCGACATGTAGGCGGGGGTGCCGAGCACCTGACCGTCCAGGGTCTCCAGACCATCGCCGTTGCCGAGCATCGTCCCGGCGTCCGAGTCGAGTTCGTCGGCCTCCCCGAACAGACGGGCGAGACCCCAGTCCATCACGTAGACCTCACCGTATCGACCGACGCGGATGTTCGCCGGTTTGAGGTCGCGATGCACCACGCCGCGATCGTGACAGAAGGCGATCGTGTCGCAGACCTTCAGGAGCACGTCGACGACGGCCCCGCGAGTCCACCTCGGATCCCCGCGACGCGAGGCGGCGAACACCTCGCGAAGGTCTTCGCCTTCGACCCGACGCATCGTGAAGAAGACCGACCCGTCCCGGTGAACGCCGACGTCGAACACCGGAACGACGCCCGGATGATCGAGCTGCGCGGTCACCTTCGCCTCGCGCAGGAAACGCTGGACGAGCGAGAGCGACGTCGCTGTCGTGGCCGAGGCGGACGCGCGCGTCTGCTGGTCCTGGATGATCTTCATGGCGAGAATGCGATCGAGGTCGAGATCGAGGACCTCGAGGACGATCCCCATTCCACCGCGGGCGATCTCGCCGACCACCCGATAGCGCGCGGAGCCCCACTTCGCATCGAGGTCGGCCGCGTCGAGGGGCGATGCCTCCGGCTGCGGATCCGGATCGGGCTCGGCGATGCCGTAGCGCTCGGCGAGCCGACGGGCGAACCGGGATCGGGCGAACGATGCGCTCGCCGCGGGGCTGGAATCCTGCCCGAGCCGTCGGACGAGGGCGGCGAGGTCGGGGCGCACGTCACCCAATCGATCGAGCGCCTCCGACGAGCTCGAGTCTTCGGGACGTCGAGAGTCGGCTTCGTCGAGGTCGCGCTCGTTCAACGGACCATCCTCATCTCGATCGCGAGAAGCGCGAAAGTGTCGCCCGTGCGGACGGTTGTGGGGAGGAGACGTCGGTAACCCGTCCCGAGGGGTAGGCGACCGACGCCGGGAACGCGATGATCGCCCTTCGGTTGAGGCACGAGGGTCTCGCCGGTTCAGGAGTGCTGCTTTGACCCACGCTTCCGGAGACCTTCGAGATCACCGAGGCGCGACGTCGCCCGATTCTACTCCCGAGGACAGAACGCTGGCCGCGCTCTTGTCGCGATTCGCCGCCGGGGATGACGCGGCGTTCGCGCGGCTCGTCGAGCGCGAGACACCTCGCCTGATCGACCGCGTCGAGCGACGGCTCCCGGCCGCGCTCCGTGCGCGAATCGGCGCGAGCGACATCGTCCAGCACACGGCGGTCGAGCTGATCTCGTTGCGCAAGAAGTTCGAGAACCGCGGCGTCGACGCGTTCCGTGGATTCATGAACACGCTGGCCGATTTCAATCTCGCGCGGGCGATCGAGCGCGAGAGAGCCCAGAAACGAAACGTCGATCGCGAAGTGCGGCCTTCGTCGTCCACGGACTCGCAGTCCGAGTCGCCGTGGCCGGAGGTCCCCGCCGAGTCGACGAGTCCATCGCTGCTGGCGCATCGACGTGAGGTCGGCTC
>JAGQRC010000507.1 GCA_020425835.1 Planctomycetota bacterium
TGAGGGCACTCCGCGACCCGGATGCGTTTCCGTCGGGTGACTTGGTCCTCCGGAAAGCGCTCGGCGCCACACGGAGCGACCTGGAGAGACGGTCGGAGCGCTGGCGACCGTGGCGGGCGTACGCCACGCTTCACGTCTGGCGCGCCGCAGGCAACTCGACATCGACGTCGGAGCATCGCGAGAGGAGAAAGGCATGACGACCCAGGGACACGATGCCCTGAGGCTGGAAACACCGATCGGCGCACTGACTCTCGTCGCGGGCGCGGACGCGCTCCTCGAAGTGCGTTTTCCGAACGACGACCGACGCTGGCTCGGTCCGGCGACGGGCAACCACTGGTGCGAACGAGCCGCCGAACAACTGACCGAGTACTTCGAGGGACGCCGAAGGACGTTCGATCTCCCGCTCGAGCCGCGGGGAACGCCGTTCCAACGCGACGTCTGGCGAGCGCTCGCAGAGATCGAGTACGGAACGACGATGAGCTACGGAGAGCTCGCCCGACGCATCGGTCGCCCGGGCTCATCGCGAGCGGTCGGCGCGGCGAACGGTCGCAACCCGATTCCCATCGTTCTTCCCTGCCATCGCGTCATCGGTGCCAGCGGCAAACTCACGGGCTTCGGCGGCGGTCTCCCCACCAAAGCGGCCCTCCTGCACCTCGAAGCCACCCTCCTTGCCCAGGGTAATCCCTAGAGGACCGAACGCCGCCGCCCCCCAGCCGACGGGTCAGTCCGCCGCCATGATGACCATCCCCCCCGACACCACGTTCATCTCGGATGACTCACCGTGGAAACCGGCCGCGCGTGGTTCGTCCGTCCGAATGTGGACCGCCGCCTCCGGGCCGTGGACGTACCACGACCCTACCGCGGCCGCGTGCCGCTTCGCCTCGGGCGGACTGCGGAACTCGTATCACACCGAGCCAGGCATCGGCGGCCCAACCGCGTCACAGTTCACACCGTACCGGCGCATGAGCCAGTAAGTACCGAACGGGAACTCGACGTCGATGTGGCCACCTTCGAACAGGCGACGTGCCTTCCTGTACTTCTGGCGAAACTCCTGGAGCCAGATGAGGAAGGCGATCCGCAACCGCTTGATGCGGCACGCGACCAACGGGTTGAGCGTCCGCGGCTCGGGCTGCGTCTTCGGCGTATCCGTCGGTGACTGCGCGAGGATACGTCTCCGTCCGAGGACGGGGATCCTGCGACTCTGTCGACGATTCCTCGCCGCTTCGCAGTGCGCGTCGACGCGGCTTGCGATGACCTGCCGATACTCGTCATCGGTCCAGTCCTCGAGCAGGGGCGGCTTCACGAAACGCAGAGGCACCTCCTCGGGGAGATCGCCCTCCAGATCGAAGAACGCTTCGGGCTTCGCAACATAGGTCGGCGGCCCCGCCAGCTCTTCGATCCGCGTCACGACTCCGGGCCAGTCCCAAGGATCGTCCACCAGGTCGTGACGAGCGGGATTCGCGATCGTGTACGCGATGCGATCCAACATCGCTTCGACGTCGTGGAGGATCACCGGACTCTTGTGGCCGGGGCTCCACTTCCCTTCCTGGGTCTCGCGCAGCACGTTGGTGGCGCGGGTCAGAAGCGAGTGGAAGTCGCGTCGAAACTCGGGATGGCGGCCGTTGGGATCGTAGAACGGAACGTGGATGTGGTTCGAGAGACAAGCGACCGCGTAGAGACCGATGTCGTACTTGTTCGCGGCGTAGGCGAGCGCGTATTGGACGTTCTGATTGAGTGCCGGATCCGGACGCAGGTGGAACATGCCACCGATGATGCGACGCGTGTTGAGCAAGCTGGTGCGCTCGAAGACGGGGACGGGAGCGGTCACGGGACTGGACCCTCCGAATGTCAAGCCATCGGGAGGTGCGGCCGAGCAGGCCGAGCACGGCACGCAAGCCGCGCACCAGCCATGCCCGGGGCAAGGGGGGGATTACCCTGGGAAGGGAGGTCAGGCGAGCTCGAGCAGGACCTGGAGGCGCACGAAGTCCACGTCGGCGATCGTGATGCGGATGTCCCCACCCTCGGTGAACGAGTAGTGCCGCTTGCCCGCGCGAATGACGACCGTCGGCCCGGTCACCTCTGCCCGACCGCCGATCTTCCGGTACGGCAGGAACCCGGTCACGTTGAACGCGTCGAGGATGATGTCGAGCCCACCCCGGCTCACACGCATGATCTTCGCGACGTGCGTCTCGCCGATGTGCGGATCCATGTACTGACAGACCTTGAGATCGAACACGGCCCGTTCGGCCATTTCGGCGAGGCTCGCCTGGAGGGTGCTGTGACTCGCCTTCATGTTGAGATCGTCCACGAGGGCGCCCTCGAGCAGGTGCCGCTCCGCTTCCTCCGGACGCGATTGGACCGCATGGAGCCAACGGTGGACGATGAGATCAGGATACCGACGAATCGGCGACGTGAAGTGGAGATACGCCTCGCGGGCGAGGCCCCAGTGCTTCGCGACGTCCTCGTGGTCCTTCACCTGGTAGTCCGCGCGCTCGACGAGGCCCATGATTCTCTGGATCAACGCTTCCGAGTTGGGTCGCCCGCGCACGGCCCGCACGAGATTCCCGATGTCCCGCCCGGTGAGACGATCCTTCATCGGCACTCGGACCTTGTACTTCTCGAGCATCTCGATGACGCCCTGAACCTCTTCGGGATCCTTCTCCGGATGGACTCGGTAGATCGTCGGGAGACCCCGATTCCGGAAGAAGTCCCCCACCGCCTGATTCGCGGCGAGCGCGGTCTCCTCGATCAGCGTCTGGGAGAAGTAGTTCGTCGCGTTGACGATGGCAGTGACCTCGTGCGCTTCGTTGAAGACGAACTTCTTCTCGACCGACTGCATGCGAAGTGAGCCCGCCTGGTCGCGGAGCAGCTGTTGAGTGCGCGTCCAACGCGTGAGCAGGCGAAGGGTATCCTCGAGGTGCGCGATCTTCGCGGTCTCCTCGGTGGTCTTGCCGTCGAGAAGCTCCTGGACCAGCCGATAGGTGCATCGATACTTCGAGCGAATGACGCTCTTCGCCACCCGCGAACCGACCCGCTTCCCCTCGGGGGTGAACTCCATGAAGACCGAGTACGCCAGTCGATCCCGATTCGGAACCAAGGAACAGAGGTGATTGGAGAGCTTCTCGGGGAGCATCGGAATCACCTGGTCGGCGACGTAGATACTCGTCCCGCGCTCCTGGGCCTCGTCATCGAGCGGCGTCTCCGGCGTCACGTAGTGACCGACATCGGCGATGTGGACGCCGAGCTCGACGTTCCCGTTGTCGAGGGTCTCCATGGAGATCGCGTCGTCGTAGTCCTTCGCGTCCTCACCGTCGATCGTGAAGATCAGCTCATCGCGCAGATCGAGACGCCCGACGAAGTCCTCCTCGGTCGGATCCTCCGGGAGTTTCGCGACCTGGTCCTGCACGTCGTCGGGAAACGTCGTGCGGATCCGGAACGACTTGAGGAGTTGCATCTCCTCGGAGTCGACGTTGCGGTACGGCTTCGGCCCGTGCTCCATGGGGCCGAACGCTGGTGGCCGACGTGGTCGCGTCGTGTCGACGATCGCTTCGAGATCGATCTCCTGGTCCTCGCCCGCTCGCTTGAGCGTCCAGCCGGGTTCCTCCGGCGGCTCGTCGGAGGGCGCGTCGCTCTCCTCGCCGCCGCCCAGCGCCTTGGCCAGCTCCTGGAAGCTCCCGAAACTCTGCCCTCGGGGTTTGGGCTTCTTTTCATCACGACGAGCCATCGAGTTCCCCTCGAAACACGGGAGTTGCCGAGAGGACCACGCGGCCGTTGTTCTCGACGGTGCCGCGAGTGTAGAAGAGGCGTCGCGACCCCTCAACCCGGGCCGACGGATCGGAGCCGACGTGACGGACCCCACCCCACCGGAGCCACGCGAACGCGGGTCGGACACCGCTCCCGGTCGCCGCTGTCC
>JAGQRC010000508.1 GCA_020425835.1 Planctomycetota bacterium
CTCCGCGGGGACTACCGTCTCCGCGCCACCGTCGCGCGACCGGAGATCACGCTGGTCCGCGAGAGCGACGGTCGACTGCACCCGGTCTGGGAGCGCGGCGAGGGACGCGGAAGTGTCGAGGAGGGGACGGAGGCGTCGACCGAGGGCGAGTCGGTCGACCGTGAGCCGCCGGAGATGCCGGAGTTCGCCGCGGCGTTGTCGGTCGACGAGGCGCGCGTGCGCATCGTCGATCCCGAGGGACACGCGTTGTACGCGTGGACCGCGAAGCTCGAGGCCCAGATCGATGAACCCGGAGCTCCGGTGTCGTGGCGCCTCGAGGCGACCGACGGTGCAGGCCGCGCCGAGTGCACCGGCGTCGCTCGACTGGTCCGCGAGGGTCGACTCGACATCGAGGGCGCGACGGGCAACGTCGAATACTCGCTCGAACGGTTCCCGCTCGAGCTCGTCGGTGCGTTCGTTCCCGAGACCGATGTCGAGGGAAGCGTGACCGGCCACGGGAAGTTCGACCTCGCGGGATTGCGGAGGCCGAGCGGAGCCGGCGACGTGGAGTTCGCGCGCTTCCGGTTCGCGCGACGCGACCGGCGACTCGAGTGTGAGACCGTTTCCCTGCACGCAGAACTGTCGTCCGACGACGCCCCGAGAGTCACCGTGACCGGCGCGGTGCGGGGGCTCGCGGTGGATCAGCGTGCCCTCGACCGAGACATCGAGATCCAGCTCATGGCGGTGGACGGTGCCGACTCGTTCCGTCTCGATTCGGCGCGATGCACGGCGCCGGGCCTCGAGGCGACGTTGAGCGGCGTGTGGGGCGAGTCGGACGAGCCCGGCGTGGCGCGCGTCGTGGGCCGCGCCGCGGTCGCTTTCGATCTCGACGCGCTGCGTTGGATCGAGCCGTTCCTCGGGGAGCCGTTGCCGGCGACTGGGAACGGGACTCTCGACGCGGTGATCGAAGGAACGGCGTCCGCCTTCTCGGTCGACGGGAAGGTCGATCTCGCACGCTGGACGATGGCCGACGCCGATCTCGACTGGCGCGACGAGCGGGTCACCTACGCGGCGCGCGTCGAGGCGATCGACGACGGTTGGCGTGTCGCGAACGGTGTGGTCGAAGGGCTCGGAGTCCGAGGCGAGCTTTCCGGAGCCCTGGGCTCGACGATCGATGCCCTCACCCACGTCGTCGTCTCGCCCGGTCCGCTCGCTCGCCGCGTGCCGGCGCTCTCTCAACTCTCTTTCCAAGGGCAGCCGATCGAGACCGATCTCCATCTGACGGGAGCCCTCGCTGCCCTCGCGATCCAGGGGGAGACGCGCGTCGAATCGGTGGAGTGGCAGGGGAGCGCTGGGCCGAGCTCCCTCCACTGTCGTGTCACTCACGACCTGCGGCGGGAGGCGGGTGACGCGCTTCGATACCAGGAAGGCGTCACCGACCTCCGCTTCGTCCGCACGGCGACGACGGCCTCCTCCGGTGGTCCAGCCGACGCATGGCGACTCCAGGATGCCCTGACCCTCCGCGGCGTCTTCGTATCGACCGACGTCGGCCCGAGAGTCACCGAGGGAACTGTCTCGGGGGAACTCGTGCGGGGAACCTACTCGTGCCAACCGACCGAGGACGGCGGTTGGCAGGTCGAGGGTGACGTGCTCTATCGTCCGGAGGTGCTCGCGCCGCTCGTGTCGGCGTGGATGACGATCGAGTCGGGGGAGCGTCAGGAAGAGGCGCTTCGCTTCCGGGGCACGTCGGGTCCGTCGACCGTGGGTGAGGCCGACGGACTCGAGCGTTGGCGCGGAGAGGCGCACGTCGAGCTTCCGACTCTGCGGCGGTCGGGCCTCCGGATCGCCGGACCGGTGACGCTTCGAGCGGACGACGCTGGCATCGCTCTCGACGGTGCACTGTCGGCGAACGGGGGAACGGCGACCACACGCATCGTGTTGCCGCGCGACGAGGCGGCGACGCCGACGACGGTTCGGTTGGACCTCGCCACCATCGGGGTCGACGCCGGGATGTCCGAACTTCTCGCGGTCGTCCATCCGATCTTCGCCCGCGGCATCGGTGCGGAGTGGGATGGAGCGATCGCGGGGTCGATCGGCGGCCAGCTCGAGATCGACTACTCCGGTCTTCGTTCCGCGCTCGTCTCCGCGAACGGCTGGACCGAGTTGCTCGCCCTCCCGTTCGTCGGTCGAGGCCGCCTCGAGGTCGGCGCGTTGGCGATCCGCTCGTCGCCACTCCTCGACGAGATCTTCCGTCAGCTCGGGGCGGCCGCCCCCGCCGCCGTGACCATGGACCCGATCGCGTTCACCCTCCGTGGTGGACGGCTGACCTACGATCAGCCGCTGCCGATGAGGATCGACGGCCAGAAGACGTTCTGGAGCGGATCGATCGGTTTCGATCAGAGCCTCGACCTCGTCTGGCGCGTACCGGTCGACGACGCGTTGCGACGTCGCTGGACGATCTTGAAGGACGTTCCGCTCGATGAGATCGAGATCCCCGTTCGCGGGCTGGCGAGCGCGCCGCGGGTCGACTTCGGCGCGTTGGTGACCCACTCCGTGAAGGGCGGGGTCCAAGAGGCGATCGGCGGCCTCCTCGGTCTCGGCTCCGACGACGACAAGGCCAAGGAGTTGCTCGGGCGGGCGGATCGATTGTGGGACTCGGGCGATCACGCCGGAGCGACGAAACTCTACGCGGAGATCCACGACAAGTACCGGGACACGCTGACCTACCGGCTCTATCGGAATCGCATCAAGCGACGCCTCGGTGGTTGAGCCGCCGAGGCGGAGCGCGGGCGTGGGGTGTTGGGGTCGAACAGCGAGCGACGTTCACTGGACAAGGGTTGTCCGGCCTCGGCGCTCGTCGGGTCGAGCATCGTGGCGTGGACCGGGCGCGCCAACGCGAGGAGCAGGGTGTCGGAACGAAGTCGCGCGGGACTCGCGCTGTTGTTGTTGGTCCCGGCACCGTCGATCGGGGTCTGGGTGGGACTCGAGGGCGATCCGGGTGCTGTCGGTCGAGCGGTCTGGCTGTTCAGCAAAGTCTGGCTGTTCGGCTTCCCGCTCGTCTGGTGGCGTTGGGTGGAAGCCGAGTCGTTCCGTCGATCGCCGCTGCGGCGCGCTCGAGACCTTTGGCCCGGACTGTGGACGGGGCTCGGGATCGCAGCGTCGATCCTGATCGCGCCCCACTGTGTCGACGCTTCGATCCTCCACACGGAGGAGCTCCGTCGCAACGCGATCGAGGCGGGCTTCTCGGAGCCTCTGCAGTACATCGTTTTGGCCTCCGGGCTGACGCTCGTCAACGCGTTGCTCGAGGAGTTCGTCTGGCGTTGGTTCGTGTTCACCCGCAGTGAAGTGCTCTTCGGGAAGGCGGGAGGCGTCCTCGCCAGCGCCGTCTTCTTCACGATCCACCACGGGATCGCACTGCGCGCGCACTTCGAGCCGTGGATCGTCGGACTCGGATGCCTCGGTGTCTTCATCGGGGGATGCGTCTGGTCGACGCTCTATCTGCGGACGCGATCGATCTGGCCGGGGTATCTCTCGCACGTGTGCGCCGACGTCGCGGTGTTCGTCGTCGGCTGGAAGCTGCTGTTCGGATGAGCACTCCTGCGACGCTCGAGTTTCGTTTCCCCCCGGAGCCGGCGCTCGTCGCTCGACCGAGTCCGGGGGTACACCGCCGTTGGGTGGTCGAATCGGAGTCGGTCGAGGGGACGGCCGAGTTGGTCTTCGTCCATGGTCTGTGCGAGCACGCCTATCGCGTCTTCCCGCTGGCGCGGCGTCTCGCGAGGTGTGGGCTTCGCGTTCACCTGTTGCACCAACCGGGTCACGGCGTGCCCGAGTCCGACCTCCATGAGGATCCATCGAACGAGCTCGCTCGCCTCTACTTCGAGTCCGAGGATGCGGGGACCATCGTTCGGGGTTGCGCATCGATGA
>JAGQRC010000509.1 GCA_020425835.1 Planctomycetota bacterium
CGCCGTGGCCATCGACGGGGATCTCGTCGTAGCCGGCGCCCCGAGGTACGACACCCAAGTGGGGCGAGTCAGCGCCTTTCGCGTCTTCGGCTCCGACTGCGACGAAGACCTCGTCTGCGACAGCGTCGAGATCGCGACCGGACTCGAGGCGGACTGCAACGGAAACGATGTCCCGGACAGTTGTGAACTCGTGTCGGGGAGCAGTCCGGACTGCAACTTCAACGACGTCCCCGATGAGTGCGACATTGCGAGCGGGACCAGCCTCGACATCGACAGCAATGGCATTCCCGACGAGTGTCTCGAGCCGAGCTGCTCCTTCGTGCGTCTCGATCCCACCGAGTTGGGAAACGACAGTCGAGCAGGCTGGGACGTCGCGGTGAGCGGGGACTACGGGTTCGTCTCCACTCCTTGGATCTCGACCGACGATCCGGCGCCCGGATCCGTTTGCGTGTTCCACTACGATGGCACGAGTTGGACGGAAGTCGCCGTGCTCGAAGCCAGCGATGCGGCGGATCAGGACCAGTTCGGATGGGCACTGGCCGCCCACGACGACCTCCTCGTCGTCGGGGCGAGACGCGCAGGACCGTCGACCTCGGGAAGCGTGTACGTCTTCCGGTTCGATGGCAACTCGTGGATCGAGGAGCAGAAGCTCGTGCCGGCGTTCCCGTACCCTCAGGGTGCCTTCGGCTACTCGGTCGATGTGCGCGGCGATCTCATCATCGTCGGAGCTGCTGGTGAGGCGGGCTTCACGGGAGCGTCATACATCTTCCGCCACGACGGGAGCGCGTGGGTCCAGGAGCAGAAGCTCCAGCCCTTCGACACCACGGACTCGGTCGGATTCGGCGCGAGTGTGGCCATCGATGAGACTCGTGCACTGTGCGGAGCCGATAGCGGCGGAATCGGGAGCGTCCCGACGGGAACGGTCTACGCCTACGAGACCGACGGGACTGGTTGGAGCTTCACGGAGAAGCTGTCGCCACCCGTCGGAGTGGCTCAGATCCGGTTCGGGGCGGGGATCGCTCTCGACGGAGATCGGTTGGTGGTCGGCGCCCCTCAGGCCTACTCGATGGCCGTGCACGCGGGCGAGGTCTTCCTTTTCGAGTATCTCTCTGGAGGCTGGCAGGAGGCGTCCTCCCTCACGGCCTCCGACCCGACCAGCAGCAGCTACTTCGGCTACCAGGTCGACCTCGAGGGCGACACGATCGTCAGCGGCGCACCCGGCGCCGAGGAATCGGGCGTCGAGGGCGGAGCGATCTATGTCCTTCGTCGTGACGGGGATCACTACGTGGAGCAGAAGCTCGTGGCTCTCGTCCCCCGCTACGGCGCTCGATTCGGTACCGCCGTGTCGATCGCGGGGGGGCACGTCTGGGTCGGTGCACCCGGCGACGATGTCGGCTGCCTCCCTGGCGCGGACTGCGATCGTGGAACCGCCTACGCGCTCGAGGTCGGAGAGGGCTTCATCCGAGGGGACTGCAACAACGACGGGACCTTCGAGATCGCCGATTCCATCTACGAGCTCGACTGGCTGTTCGGTTCGGGCGACGAGCCAGATTGCGACGACGCCTGTGACATCAACGATGATGGAGCGATCGACATCGGAGATCCGCTCTACAGCTTGAACTACCTGTTCGATGGGGGACCGGCCCCGCCGTCGCCGTTTCCCATGAACTCCATCGACCGCACGAGTGACGGTCTCGACTGTGCCGCCTACGTGATCTGCCCCTGACCGCTGCGATCCCAAGCGGACGCGCATCGGAACCGGTGGTGGCGATCGCGCGCAACGGGCGCCCTCCGAGGAGACTCGAAGTCGTCGTGGACATCGTGCATTCGCCGACGGCCGCGTCACGGGACGCGCGGTCGCTTCGCAGCCGTCTCCGGGACGTCCGTCAACCGGACGGCGGCAGCAGCGCGCCCTGCGCTTCCCCGTAGGACCAGCCGTCGACCCGCGGGGGATCGATCCCCTGGGCACGCAACAGCATTGCGACCTGCCGGCGATGGTCGGCGCCGTGGTTGAGCGCCTGGAGGAGGACGACCCACGGCTCGATGACGTAGCCGTCGGTCGACCGTACGTGGCGGCCCCACGGAAACGCTTCGCTCACGACGAGCGCGAGGAGTTCCTGACCGCTCGAGCGAGCCTGCTCCTCCAGAGCGCCGACGGCGAAACGCGGCTCTCTCCGATCTCCCGGTGGAACGGTCAGGATCGAGAGGTAACCCCGTTCGCACTCCACGAGATGCTCGAGCACTTTCCGAATGGTCCAGTCGCCGATCGTCGGCTCGCGATCGAGCACCGCAGCATCGAGGGATTCACAGAACCTCAGCAAGCCGCGGTTCGCCCACTCGTGATGCTCGATGAGCCGTCGCAGCAGATCCTCGCCCATCTCAGCGACCTCCTTCTTCCCAGCGACTCTTCGTCAGTCGGTACAGGCAGTGACGCTGCCAACGATGCCCATCCGGCAAGCCGGGATGGTCGAAGTCCTGCAGAGTGTCCCGCATCCCCAAGCGCTCCATCACGGCGCGCGATCGCCGGTTCGCAACCGTGGTGAACGAGACGATCGCCTCGAGATCCAGCGTCTCGAAGCCGAACCGGAGCGCGGCCTGCGCAGCCTCGGTGGCGTATCCCTTTCCCCAATGGGATCGGGCGAGCCGCCAGCCGATCTCGACACAGGGCGAGAACGGGAAGGTCCAACCGGGAATCGCGAGGCCGGTGAAGCCGATGAACGACGCAGCACGATTCTGTTGTCCGTTCCGTCCGCTGCCCTTCACCTCGATCGCCCACAATCCCCAGCCGTGCGCCTCGAATCGAGCGAGACAGCGATCGATGAACGCGTCGCTCTCCTCGCACGTCAGGAGCGCCGGGAAGAACTCCATCACCTCGGGGTCCGCGCCCATTGCCGCGAACGGTTCTCGATCCGTATCCGTCCAACCGCGAAGGCGGAGGCGAGGTGTCTCGATCTCGATCGGATTCGGTCTCTGATACTCGGACATGCTTCCTCGATCGTGAGTGCGAAGCGCCTCAACCGGTGATCCTCAACGGGAGTTCCGGCCCGAAGTCGCCCCGTCGGGGAGGAAGGGCGCGGCGTAGTCCCACGTCTGGAGGGGCAGCGCGCGATCGGAACCGATCGGTCGAAAGGAGATGCCGAGCGGACACCACTGCGACGAGGTCAGCCGATCCGTCGCGTGCATCCTGGGAGCATCGGCGAACGGGACCTTCCCCGGTTCCGACCAGACGAGTTCGAGATAGGTGTTGTCGAAGAAGAACACCGTGTGGCCGCAGCCCGTCCCGGGTTGTGAGCCCTCGTGACCCACCTCCAGCCCGCGCTCCACGAGCGCCGATCGGGCGCGTTCCGGCCCCGCGACGAACACGATGAAGTGATCGAGCTCGAAAGTCATCGGGACGCCTCTCGGTTCGGTACTCCGGTTCGTCGTGGCCGACCTCGAGTGTGGTGATCACCCCGAGGTGATCGGCGCCCGCTCTGAAAGAGGAAACTCGTCGTCACTTTCCGGAGACCGCGGGCCCCCTTCGAGACACGAACGTCGCCCGGTGTGTGCGACGCAGGAGCGGGTGCGCCGGCACCGGAGTTCGTGTCGGTACACCAGCTCAGTCTTCCACTTCTGAAGGATGATCATGAGAACCACCCTTCCGTCCCTCGTATGGACCTCACTCCTCGCCGCACTGCTCGCCGGCTCGGCTCCCGCGTTCGCCTACACGTTTTCGGGGGCCTCCTGGACCACAACCGAAGTGCACTATCGGATCAACCCCAACTTCCCGACAGACCTCGGAGGGACGGTGGCGGAGCAGGTCGAGGTGATCCGAGCCGCGACGGAAGCGTGGACGCGACAGGGACAGACGAACATCACGCTCGTCTACGACGGTCTGACCTCCGTCACCGAGCTGAATCCG
>JAGQRC010000510.1 GCA_020425835.1 Planctomycetota bacterium
GCCCTGGGCGTGACCGACGACCTGCTCGAGGTCGGCCTCACCGAGCTGGCGGCTGTGCTGGACGGCTGCGCCGCGGCGGCGAACGACCACGTCCGGGTGGAGGCCAACCTGCGGATCGCCCGCGGCCTCGACTACTACACCGGCACCGTCTACGAGACTTTCCTCGACGCGCACCCGGAGATCGGGAGCATCTGCTCTGGCGGACGCTACGACGACCTCGCCTCGCTCTACACCAAGTCGAGGTTGCCCGGCGTCGGGATGTCGATCGGGCTGACGCGACTCTTCTACCAACTGCAGGAGCTCGGGATCGTCGGGGACGGCGCCGCCGCCGCCGACGTCCTGGTGACGCAACAGGACCCGGATCACTACCCGGACTACCTGGTGCTCGCGTCGATCCTGCGGGCGGCGGGGCTGCGCACCGAGTCGATCCTCGAGCCGTGGAAGTTCAAGAAGCAGATGAAGTACGCCAACGCGACCGGGGTCCCGTTCGTCGTGATCGTCGGCGCGTCGGAGCGGGAGGCCGGAACGGTCACCGTCAAGGACATGCGATCCGGCGATCAGTTCACCGCGGCGCGCGCCGCGATCGCCGCGACGATCCGCGATCGGCTCGTCGGTGTCGACGGAGTGGAGCGACCGGCATGACCGTCATCTCCGTGAAGCTCGACGGCTCGATGACCGCGGAGGACGTCCTCGCGATCGCCTTCGGCCGTCCCAAGATCGAGCTCGACGCCGACGCCCTCGATCGCGTCGACCGTGCGGCGCAGTACGTCGCCGACAAGGCGAACGCGGGGGAAGTCGTCTACGGCGTCACGACCGGGTTCGGGAAGAACAGTGACGTCATCCTTCCGAGCGCGGAGGCCGCGGTGGCGCTCCAGCGCAACCTGATCATCAGCCACGCGGTCTGCGTCGGGGACCCGCTGCCGACCGAGGTCGTCCGCGCGATCCTCGCCATCCGCATCGGCACGCTCCTGCGCGGACACTCCGGAATGCGCCGTTCGACACTTCGGACGCTGGCCGACATGCTCGAACGCGGCGTGCATCCGATCATCCCCGAAAAGGGATCGTGCGGTGCGAGCGGCGACCTCGCGCCACTCAGCCATGTCGGTCTGGTCCTGATCGGGCTCGGCGAAGCGGAGTACGAGGGACACCGCCTTCCCGGCGGGGTCGCGATGCAGCGCGCAGGGCTCGAGTCCTGCGACCTCACCTACAAGGAGGGGCTCGCCCTCATCAACACCACCGCTCTGATGACCGCCCTCGGCGTGCTCGCGGCCGGTCGCCTCCAGCAGCTGCTTCGAACTGCGGATCTCGCCGCGGCCATGACCACCGAGGCGATCGCCGGCCGCGGCGCCGCGTTCGACGAGCGGGTGCATCGGCTGCGCGCGCATCCCGGGCAACTCGTCACCGCCGCGAACCTGCGGAAGCTCCTCGCCGGCTCGACGCTCATCGACATCGACCCCGAGGCGATCTGCAGGACCGGCGGCGACTGGACGGTCGATGCGCAGGGCCACTTCCACGGCGGCAAGTCGCGGAGCCCGCAGGACAGCTACAGCCTCCGCTGCGTCCCGCAGATCCACGGCGCGGTCCGCGATACGTTGGCGCATCTCTCGAGCGTCCTCGACCGCGAGCTCGACTCCGTCACCGACAACCCGCTCCTCTTCCCCGAGGACGACGCCGTCATCTCGGGCGGGAACTTCCACGGCATGCCGCTCGCGCTCGCGCTCGCCGCGGTCAAGAACGGGATCCCCGTCCTCGCGAGTCTCTCCGAGCGACGTTTCGCGAAGCTCGTCGACGGCCACACCAACGACGGTCTCCCCTTCTTCCTGATCGACAACGCCGACGGCATCCAGAGTGGCTTCATGTTGGTCCAGTACACCGCCGCGGCACTCGTCAACGATCTGATCGCGCGCGCCCATCCCGCGTCGACCCATTCGATCCCGACCTGCGCCAACTTCGAGGACCACGTCTCGATGGGCGCCAACGAAGCGCGCCACGTCCACTCGATGCTCGACGATCTCGAACGCGTCCTCGCGCTCGAGCTGATCGGTGCCGCCCAAGCGCTCGACCTTCGCCTGGCGATCCTCGCGCGAAAGCTCTGGAGGGACGGACCGAGCAGCGAGAAGACGCGCCGACACGCCGAGCGCATCGCCGCCGAGAAGCACCGACCGAGCCCCGCGACCCGGCGCACGCTCGACCACTTCCGTCGGCGCATCCCGTTCCTCGATCGCGACCGCGAGCTCCGCCACGACATCGACGCTGCGATCGAGCTGGTGCGCGACGGCTCGCTGCTGGCGGAGGCCGACGCGGAGTGCGGAGGGTTGGAGTAGACGGCGATCGACGTCGTGAGCCGAGGACCCGAGTAGGACGGTCAGCGTTCGCCATGCTGCGCCGCGACGTCGCTCACTTCTGCTTCATGGCACGCGAGGCTTTGCCGAACCTGACAGTCCTTCGATGGGTGACCCGTCTTGCCACGCGTGAGAATCGTCGTTTCGAGAGCCCGGGCTCGGCCCATGAGCGCCGAAACGACGTCGCCTCGCCGCCCGCTCGCCATATCGAGCAGTCCGTCGTGAAGCTCACTCCGGCCGAGGACAGATCTACAACGGACTGGTGACCCGGGCATGCTCGTTGCTCCGTCGATCGACTCCCCCTGAGTCTTTCGGGGAGGAGGATGAAATGAAGGGTCGACACCAAGCCGTGGCCGTCCTCCTGGGCCACGCCGTCACCACTTCGGACGTTGTCGTCTACATCGCAACCGTGTTGCTGTGCACCCTACCGTTCCTGCTGCTCGGTTGGGTCGTCGCCGCGGTCGCGTTGCTCCCGATTTCGGTGTTCATGGCGATCTGTTTCGTGGCAGGCTACCTGCGACCCGCTGCGGAGGCGAATCCGGGCATTGGGGATCTGCGCGCGATCGCCAGCACGCTCCCGACGTGCTGGGAGATCCAGGATTGCGGCAGGGTCCTTGGCGGTCGGAACGCATCGCGCCTCGGGGTGTGCCCCAGCTGGAAGGCTGGTCTCGGTCACAGCTGCTGGGCAATGGCCGATCGCAACTGCCCGGCGCTCTGTGGGAATCAGGATTGTCGGAGTTGTTCGGTCTACACTCTGTACAACCGGATCGATGGAGTGCACCGAAGCGAAGTCGTCGAGTGCTTCCCCGCGGAGGAACGTAGACTCCAGAGGATGCTCGAGACCGTCGAGAGTCGAAACTGATCGGCTGGCACGACGGAGCGAGTTCGCAGTGCTGTGGTGGGATGCCCGGCTTCACCCGGCTTCGCACCGCGGGACCATGCCCCCAGTGCGAACCCGAATCCAGCTCGCTTCGATCCTACCGGCTGGTCGTCACTGAGGCCACGAGCGGCTGAGTCGGCGTCATCAGATCACCAATAGTGGTGTTCGTCCCAACTCGGCGGCGACACCGCGGACGATCTGGGAATAGCCGCGATCGAGCAGCCCCTCACGGGCAGCTCTGGTACTCCGAGCAGCCCAACGCCGCGGGGTCGGTCGGATCGGCGCCACACGTCGTGAACGGCGCCGTCGGTGCGGGGCCGAGCGTGAACAGGTGCGCGAGCAGGTAGATGGCATCGGCGATGTCGACGCCGCTGTCGTCGTTGATGTCGGCGGCGTGGTCGCAGCCCGGTGGCGTTGTCCCCGGGACGAAGAGTGAGGACAGGAGACTGACGGCGTCCGAGATGTCGATCGCGTCGTCGTCGTTGACATCGCCGCGCCGGAACTGAGTGGCACTGGCGAACGGGAAGTGGAACCCGAGATCGGGCGTGCCGATGTCCGGGAGGTCCGACGCGAGGGTCGTTCCCGGATAGGGTATGCCACTCGGGTCCCCCGCGTCGATCGCCGGGCTCGACGGATCGAGGTAGTAGTCGCCGTAGATCGCGCTGAGG
>JAGQRC010000511.1 GCA_020425835.1 Planctomycetota bacterium
TCGACACCCTCGAGAAGCCGACTCGTCTCAGCCGCGAGCTCGGGGACGTGCACCCGATGGGCAACCCCCACGTCTGGCTCGACCCGTTGAATGCCGCGAGCATCGCGGAGCGTATCGCGGAGACACTCGTTCGGCTCGACCCTGAGCACGCGGACACCTACCGCCAGCGGAGCGATGACTTCGCGAGGCGACTCGATGTCGCGCTGTTCGGTGCCGCGCTCGTCGAGCAGGTCGGTAGGAAGAAACTCCGCCGCGAGGCGCGGCACGGTCGGCTCGACCGGTTCTTGAGCCAACACGAGCTCTCCGATCAGCTCGACGGATGGTCGAGTCGTGCCCGAGCCGTCGCCGAGCATCCGATCGTCACCTACCACCGGACGTGGAGCTACTTCGCCGCGCGCTTCGGCATCACGGTCGCGGAGACTATCGAAGAGAAGGCCGGGATCCCCCCTTCGGCGCGACACCGCGATCACGTGATCGAGGTCGTGCAGCGGGAGGGTGTCCGGGTGATCCTCCAGGCGGCGTTCCAGGATCGATCGTACGCCGAGGCCATCTCCGAGGTGACCCATGTCCGGGTCGCCTCCGTTCCGGCAGACATCGGTTCCGAGGTCGGTGTGTCCGACTACTTCGCGCTGATCGACCGTGTCTTCGCCGCGCTGGAGAGCGAGCGATCACGACCATGAACGATTTCGTCGCGGCGATGGCGCTACCGTGCCTGGCGTGCCTCCTCCTCACCGGGATCCACGTCCGCTTGGGTCTGCAGGTGATCGCTCGGGAAGTCGTGTTCGCAGACCTGGCGCTCGCACAGGTCGCGGCGCTCGGTGCGTTGTACGCGGTCTGGCTCGGCTACGATCTCTTCGATGATCCGTGGGTCGTCAAGGCGACCTCGCTGGCCTTCACGACGGGGGGCGCCGTTCTGTTGACGGTGACACGTCCTCGCGGATCGCGCATACCGCACGAAGCGATCATCGGCACGATCTACACGGTCGCCCTCGCCGCGACGATCGTCGCGAGCGCCCACCTTCCCCACGGGGCGGAGCACATCGGATCTCTGCTCTCGGGCAGCATTCTCTGGGTCCGACCCGACACGGTCGGCTGGACGGCGGTGTTGTACGCCTTGGTCGGGCTGATCCACTTCGTCTTCCGTCGGCCACTGGCGGAGATCACCCATTCTCCGGAGAGCGCTGCGGCCATGGGTCGGCGCGTCTGGCTCTGGGACCTTCTGTTCTACGCGACGTTCGGTGTGGTCGTGACGAGCTCGGTCTCGATCGCGGGTGTGCTCGTCGTCTATGCCTATCTGATCGTTCCCGCGGTCATCGCCCTCCTCTGCTCTCCGACGCCGGGCCCCCAGCTCGGTATCGGCTGGGCCGTCGGGGCGATCGTGAGCATCGTCGGATGCGCGGTCTCCTACACCGCGGATCTCCCCGCGGGCCCGACCATCGTCGTCACGTTCGGCGCAACCCTCGTGCTCGCGGGGCTCGCTCGCGCAGCGATCCCGGGCCCCCATCGACACCGATCCGCTTCTGGCCTGGTCATCGCAACGACTGCGGTGCTGGCCGCGCTGGCGATTCCCTGGTGGGCGTTCGGCGAGAAGGGAGACGGAAGCCACTCGCACTCGGAAGCACCCGGCGCGTCCGTGACCGAGGCGATCCGGACCCGAATCGAGCGCGCGGTGGCCTCCGATGACGAGTGGGCGGCGTCTCGGGATCGACTGTCCGAGTGGCTCCGAGAGGATGATCCCGACATCTTCGATGCCGCGATCGCGCTCGCTCGATCGCGCCGTGACCCCGAAACCGTTCCCGTTCTCCGGGATCGCGCCACGGAAGAGACCGATCTCTTCCGCCGCATCGAGCTCGCGGGTGTTCTGCACGACCTCGATGCCGACTTCGCGGATCGGACGCTGATCGAGATCGTCCTCGGCGACGCGCCGATCGCTGCGAGAAGGGAGGCGTTGCGACGACTGAAGGAGCATCGGGAACTCGACGGAATCGCGGACGCTGCGCGTCTCGCCCCCGCGGAGATCGAGCGACTCCGCGCGCTCGAACGGAAGCTGAAGGAGTGAATCCGACCGTGACGATCGAGCGATGCGGACGAACACGGTGGGTGGCGGAGCGGCTCGTTCTCGCTGAGTCTCAGCGCGCGCGGTTGCAGCGCGCGTTCTCAGCGGAGCCGTTCGAGGCGAAGCGTGTCGCTCCCGAAGCGGACCGAGAGCACGCCTTCGGACTCCTCGAGGAGGGTGAACTCCCGAGGGTATGGCCACGGGTCGTCGGTCGTCGAAGCGTACGGGTGGAAGAGCGGGAGCTCCGACAGCGTTCGGGTCCCGCCCTCACCGCGTCGCACGCCGAGCCGTCGTGTCGTTCCGACGGCGAGGATGTTCTCCTCCAAGTCGATGACCCATTCCTCGCCGTCGACCCGCGTTCGGTAGATCCTCGACACGGGTTCCGTGCGAGGTAGCACGCGGACGATCGACTCGGTGATCCGAGCCTCGACGGCCGGTCCGTTCGTCGGCGCCCCTCGGTCGTCGAGCGCGATCTGCTCCTCGTACTCGTCGAACCGGTCGAAGATCACCATCTCGCGCTCGGCGGTGCGAACGTAGGGATGGAGCCCTCGATCGAGAAGCGCCGGAGGCATCGTGCCCGGACCCTCGAGGATCTTGGAGCAAAACAGGATGAAGTGGCGCAGCACGCGGATGCCGCGAACGTAGCTCGCGAGGTCGGGCGCCTCCTCGTCGATGGTCCCCGCCTCGTGATCCAGGACGAAGACGCGATCCCCCTCTCCGGGCCGGAAGAAGTACCCGTCGCCGTCGACACTACCCAAGCCGACGCAACCCGGTTCGATCGAGCCCGATTCGCCGAGCCCGTGCGTCTCCGACGCCCGACTCCGAAGCTCCTCTGTCGCGTCCCGCGCCTCGTCCAAGCTTCGGACGAGCCGGCCGTGCTCGTCCTCATCGAAGTCCGGAGGATAATCGCGGAGCAAGGTGATCCACGAACGCGGGAGCTCGGTCGCGAACTCGCGCTCGAACGCGTGCACTTCGTCATCCGTCGGTCGCCGAGAAGCCATCACGAGACTCCCCTCTCGTGTCCGAGGAGCAGAATCGGGCGAGACCAGCGCGGGACGCGACTCCTCACGATGCGACGCGGGATGTCGGCCCTCGAGCGGAGCTCCTCGTGAATCATCGGCACTGCCTTCCGCCGGCTCCCCGCAGGGTCCATCATCGTGCGATCACCCGAAACCGATGGCAGAGGAGACCCCATGGCCGCACCGAGCTGGGCGCAACTCATCGTCGACGAGCTGAACGAGGAAGTTCCCGCGACCCGAGCGATGCTCGAAGTCATCCCGGCCGAGCACCTCGACTGGAGACCTCACGAGAAGTCGTGGCCGCTGAGCCACCTCGCCGGACACATGGCGAATCTCCTCAAGTGGCAGGTCTTCGTCCTCCAGTTCGACGAGTTCGACCTCGCCACGGTGCCTCCGCCGGACACGGAGAGCGTCGGCGACGGACCCCGAACCCTGGCGATCTTCGACGAGAACGTCGCGGCGTTGAAGAGCGCACTGGAGAACTGTCCCGACGAGAAGCTCGAGACGGAGTGGTCGCTGAAGCACGGGGATCAGGTCATCTTCGCCCGACCCCGCCACGCCGTCATCCGCAGCACCGGGATCCGTCACCTGATCCACCATCGCGGACAACTCGGTGTCTACCTGCGACTCCTCGACATCGCCGTGCCATCGACCTACGGACCGACGGCGGACAGCGGACCGGGGTAGTGGTACTGTGTTTCCCGCTCGACGCTCGGGTCCGGCCCGCTGGGTGGGTGACTTCGGTCGGGATGCTCGGGGGCAACGCGGGCGGGGCTTGGCGTTGGGGCGCGTGTGGTCTTCGTGGCTCC
>JAGQRC010000512.1 GCA_020425835.1 Planctomycetota bacterium
CGATCTCGTCCGTCCGGCACCTCGCGAGCGAGACCGTCACAGAGCGAGACCGTCACGCGACCGACCCTGATCCGGGCCGACCCGCTCTGATGTTTGGTCCGAGCGGTCCGACCGGAGGTCGGGCGGGACTCGGCCATGGCAGGGCGCGCCGAGGTGGCCGCGGGAACGACCGAAGCCCGAGACCGCCGCCACCCCGCTTCGGGCACGGATGTCTCGGGCATCGGATCGAGGCGGGATCAGTTGTAGAGCGCCGCCTCTTCGTCGCGGATCACGGTGATCTGCGCGTTCAGGAGCACGAACAGGTTCGACATCAGGCGCGACTCGCCCTTGCGACCGAACAGCAGGTTCAGCCCCGGCAAGTCCGCCAGCCACGGCACCCCGACGTGCTGCTTCTGGGTGATGGTCCGCTTCAGACCTCCGACCAGCACCGTTCCCCCATCCGGCACGGTCACCGTCGTCTTGATCTTGGTCACGTTCAGGACCGGGAACTCGACGTTGAGGTTGGTCAGGTTCAGGGTCAGGTTCTTGAAGCGCGACGGAAGGCGGACCGCAAGGGTCGGCTCGATCTCGAGGATCACGTACTTCCGGTCGTGGCTGACGGTCGGACGCACCTGCAGGATCGATCCCGAGTTCAGGATCCCGATGACCGGGTTGATCACCGGAATGACCCCGGTCTGGTTGACCTCGGCATCCTTGATGTACGCCGACTGATCGACGACCAGGGAGTGCGAGATCTGACCATTGAACGCGGTCACGCGCGGAGCGTCGAGCTGCTTGAAACGCTGCTCCTTCGCGTTCGCCTCGAGGATCGCCTCGAGGATGTAGGTATCGAGAACGTTGTATTGCAGCGCGAAGCCACCCGCGTTGCTGAGCTGGAACGGAGCGACCTGGCTCCCCAACGGTTGTGAGAACGAGTTGAAGACGGCCGCGCGGACGTCGGTCTGCCCCTGCGCATCGACGAACTCGTAACCCGGAGAGATCTGGGTCCCGTTCCCGTCGATGTCGTTGATCGGGTTCGGGAGGTTCGACGAGAACGGGTTACCGAAGTTGATGCCGACGGACTGCAGGAAGTTGTCCTGCAGATCGATGAACCGGCTCTCCACGGTGACCATGATCCCGGTGTTCTTCCGGAGCGCCGTCAGCAGCTCGACCAACTTTTGGTGCTCGGCGAGGGTCGTCCGGACGACGAGTTTGCCGTTCTGGATGTCGGCGGACTCCCCTTCCTCCATCTCCTCGCCCTCGCCACCCAGAAGCTTCTCGACGAGCTCCTTGAGAAGCTCGGCGTCGAGCGTCGCTGCCCCGGTGGTGTCGTCGTCGTCGCCGAGGTTGAGGATCGAGCCGGCACCGCCACCACCGCCGCCTCCGCCACCCTCTTCTTCATCCAGGGCGAGCTTGGGAGCGAGGAAGTCGGGCGGACTCTTGATCAGATCGTTGACCGGGTAGAACTCCAGGTGGAGATCCTCCCGCACGGAATCCGCCGGGCCGATCATCACCGCGCCGGACTTGATCCGGTAGGCGAACTTCGGATCCCGAGTCTCCAGGACCAGGTTGAGCACGTTGCGCAGCGGCAGCCCACGGACCTTCGCGAGCCGGACGGGGCTGTCGTCGGACTCGAGCGCGTCGCGTGCTTCCTTGGTGAGGACGAAGTTGACGTCCGACACGTTCTGCAGGAAGTCCATGACGTCGGAGAAGGGCTGGTCGTCGAACTCGACATCGACCGGCTTCTGGAGCTTCAGCTCGATCGCGGCGTCCTGGGTCGACGCCTCGCCGATCGCACGGTCCGTCACGCTCAGAGCCTTGTGGGAGATCTGCTTCCAGTCGTCGCGATCCGGGAAGTTGAAGACCGCCGCGTACGGGATCTCCGAATTGCGCTGGCTCATGATGGTCGAGCGCCACTCACGGTCGTGACGCTCGGCGATCTGGAGCTCGCGGTAGAGATCCCGGAGTTCCGCGGACTTGTTGCGCAGACGACGCGCCTCGACGTTCGCGGGATCCAGATCGAGGACCTGCTCGGTGAGACCGACGACCTCGTCGTACTCCTTGCCCCGGAACGCGATCCGAGAGCGGTCCATCAGCTTCTCGATGCGGTTCTTGACGAACTGCAGCGAGCGGCGCTGCTGGGCCTCGGAGTCCTCGCGCACTTGACGCTCGAGTTCGACGCGGCGGGAGAGACTTTCCCGCTGGGCCGCGGCGTCGGCTTCGCCCTTCGAGTTCTGCGCCCGCGTGCGAAGATCGGTGAGGTCATTGTTGTACGGGAACCACGCGATGCGCTCGAGCAGACGATCGAACGTGCGGACCGCATCGTCGTACTGCCCGTCCTCCATCTCGCGACGGCCGTCGAGGTACATGCGCTCCATCTCGAGGATCGACTGCTGGCGGGCGACGCGCTCCTCGGAGGCGGCCTGGCGCGCGACATCCTGGAGACCGGAACGGTCGCCCACGATGAAGTGGACCCGATCGAGGAGCTCGCGGGCCTTCTCGTTGTTCGGGTCGAGACGAAGCGCCTGCTCCAGCTTGTCCTGCGCGTCCTGGTATCTCAGCTCGGAGACCAGCCGCTCGGCTTCCCGAGTCGCGGCCTGAGAGGCGGCGAGACGCTCTTGGCCGGCCAGACCCATCTCGCGTACCAGATCATCGGCGCCGCCCTGCATCGCCTTGGCGCTCGCCGCGCCCTCGAAGCGCGGGTCGGAGCTGGTATCGTCCGCAGTCGTCGCGGAGGACGACATGTCGGTCGTCCCGCTCTTCGGAGCGGTTCCCGAGTCCGACCGGGGCGCGGGTCCAGAGCAGCCCACCCACCCCAGGGCGAGGACACCGAGCAGTGCCCAACCGCCGACGAAGCCGAGGGTCTTCGAATCCTTCATGTTCACCTCTCCTAACGCCGCCGTCTGCCGTGCGGCGTTGGTACGCTCCCCGTTACGAGAGCCGAACAGTTCACCCCGGAGCGTCCGGAGGGACGCGCTCCGATATCTTCCCGGTCGAGCGACGGACGATCAGAGGTCGTCGTCGTCATCGCCCTTCGAAGGAGCCGGTTGGGACGGCTCGGGCGTCGTGCCGGCCGTCTCCCCTTCCTTGGGCTCCGCACTCGACGTTTCTTCTTCACCCGATTCGGTCGGGTCGCCCATGCACTCCCGAGCATCCAGGTCCTGGCTCTCCCACTGGTCCTCGTGGATCTCCAAGGTTTCGCGCTCGGGATTGCGCAGCTCGACCTCCCACTTCCCTTCCTTGCCCTTCTTCACGGAGCGGAGTCGCCAGCCCGTGTCGAAGATGGTCGGGAGCTTGTCGAACTCTTTCATGGTCAGCGGTGCGTCGAACTGTGCGCGTTCGACCTCGCGCTCTTCCTTCTCGTAGTTCCAGCGCTCGCGCTTCAACCAGCAGCTCGCGGGACGCTGCGTCGCGTAGTCCGGCTCGCGCGGCGACGAGAACGACCAGATCACGTCATTCGGCAACCGACAGGTGACCTCGCCCGAGAGCTTCTCCGCCTCACCCTCGCCGAACGCCTTGGCCGACGTGGTCTCGGCCGTGCTCCGAATGCGGTAGTCGTAGGACTCCCCCGCTTCGCCGTCGGTGATGTCGATCGAGAACGACTCCCCGTTCGGGACGTCGGCGACCTTCTCCCAACCGGAGTCTCCGGTCTTGCGACGCTCGACGACCAACTCGGTGATCCGAGCGTTCTTCACCTTCGAGCGGATGCCCTCGAGCACGTGAATCGGTCGGAGGAGGCTCTTGTCACGCCGCACGGCGATCCGAGTCAGCTTCGGCCCCTCGTGCGCGGGCGGCTCGACGACCGCCTTCTGCTTCACGACCGCGGTGGCCGGCTTGCGGTACCACATCCACTCGGCGAGTTCGGCGCCCGAGTCGAACCCGGAGAACTGCGGTC
>JAGQRC010000513.1 GCA_020425835.1 Planctomycetota bacterium
CAACAACATCCGCGGGCAGGTACAACAGCACGCGGGGCTGAAGTAAGCCTGCCGCATCCCGGGCTTCGTGCCCGCGTACGTGCGTCCGCTCTTCTGCGAGGGCAAGGGGCCGTTCCGCTGGGCCGCACTCTCGGGGGATCCGAGGGACATCCATCGGACCGACGACGCGATCCTCGAGTTGTTCCCGAACGACGAGCCTCTGTGTCGCTGGATCCGGATGGCGCGCGAACAGATCGCGTTCCAGGGACTCCCGGCGCGAATCTGCTGGCTCGGATACGGCGAGCGCGCCCGAATGGGGCTGCGCATCAACGAGCTCGTGGCCTCCGGGGAGATCAGTGCTCCGATCGTGATCGGTCGGGACCACCTCGATTGCGGATCCGTCGCATCGCCGAATCGCGAGACCGAATCGATGCTCGACGGGAGCGACGCGATCGCGGATTGGCCGCTCCTCAACGCGCTCCTGAGCACCGCCTCCGGCGCAACATGGGTCTCGATCCACAACGGCGGCGGTGTCGGCATCGGGAACTCGACGCACGCGGGTCAAGTGATCGTCGCGGACGGCACGAAGGAAGCCGCGGAGCGCCTCGAGCGCGTTCTCACCAACGACCCGCTCATGGGCATTCTCCGTCACGTCGATGCGGGATACGAGAAGGCGATCGAGGAGGCGGCGAAGCACTCGGTGCCGATCCCGGTCACGCCGCGGGCCCGGTCTCCGAAGGAGGGATCGCGATGAGCGTCGTGCCCCACCGAGCCGTCGTGGGTGCCGCGGTACCGAGGTGGCCCCGTCCGCGGCGTGCGAAGGCGAGGCCCTCCACCTGGCTCCAGACGTTCGGAGTCCGCCAGCCATGAGTGCCAAGGTCGAACTCCTGATCGAGAACTGCTCCCAGGCCCTCTTCACGGGATCCCGTGATGAGGGCCGAGACCTTTCCACGGGAGTCTCCGTCGCAGTGTCCGACGGCCGGATCGTCGGCGTCGGGACCCACGAGGAGATCGAGGGGCGCTATCGTGCGGAGCATCGGATCGACGGATCCGGCAGATTGCTCACGCCGGCGTTCGTCGACTCGCACACGCATCTCGTGTTCGCGGGAGATCGATCACACGAGTTCGCGCGCCGCTGCTCGGGCGCGAGCTATGAGGAGATCGCGTCGGCTGGGGGTGGGATCCGGGCGTCGGTCCGTGCCACCCGCGCCGCGAGCGAGGAAGAGCTCTTCGACCTCGCCCTCGCGCGCGCGGTCCGAATGCTGTCGCTGGGCACCACCACGATCGAGATCAAGAGCGGATACGGCCTCGACCTCGAGACCGAGCTCCGGATGCTCCGAGTGATCCGACGTCTCGGCCAAGAGCTACCGATCCGCATCGTTCCGACCTTCATGGGGGCTCACGAGTTCCCCGATGAGTATCGCGACGACCGCGAAGGCTACGTGGACGAAGTCTGCGAGACGATGATCCCCGCCGTCGCGGCGGAGGGCCTCGCGGTCTTTTGCGATGTCTTCTGTGAGGAGTCGGTGTTCACACCGGAGCAGTCGCTCCGCGTCCTGGAGTGTGGTCGCCGCGCGGGGCTCGTCCCCAAGATCCACGCCGACGAGCTGGCCAACTCGGGCGGATCCCGGGTCGCCTCGCAAGTCTCGGCGGCGAGCGCCGACCACCTGATGAAGGTCGTGGACTCGGACATTCGCGCGCTGGTCTCCGCGGATGTCGTCACCACCCTGCTGCCGGGGACGACCTTCTTCCTCGGCAAGGAGCAGTACGCGCCGGCCCGCGCGTTCCTCGACGCCGGAGCCACCGTCGCGCTCGCGACGGATCGAAACCCGGGTTCGTGCACCATCGAGAGCATGCAGTTCATCATCGGGCTGTCGTGCTTGCGGATGGGCATGACCCCCATCGAGGCCTTCCGCGGCGCCACCGAGAACGGTGCGCGCGCCTTGGGCCTCGAGAACGTCTGCGGCCGCATCGCCCCGGGGCTCGCCGCCGACCTGATTCTGTGGGACTGCCCCGATCCCGATCGCATCGTGTACGAATTCGAGAACATCATCCCTCGGACCGTCTTCGTGGGCGGGAGGCCTGTCTTCGGGATGCACCTCGATCGCCGGAAGTAGGGTTGGAGCCCATGTCGTCGAACTTTCGAGAATCCGTCGCGCGCGCCCTCCGCGAGGAGAAGTGGGACGACTACGAAGAGGCCTGGCTCGACGCGCTCGAGCGGGAGAACACGAGCCTCGACGAGTACCTGAGAGCCGCACGACAGGCGTGCGAAGCGCGCCAAGGGCATCGCGTCACTTCGATGCTCACGCTCCTGGTGCCCCAGATCGAGGGGCTGCGGATCGAACGGCGCCGTGAGTTCTACGAGTGCCTGGTGACCTGCGCGCCCAAGAATCGCGAGCACCGGGAGAAGCTGCTCGAGATCTACCGGGAGCAGTACGGTGACGCCCCTGGTTTCGACACCTACGTCAAGACCGCCGACCTCAAGCGCACCGATGACCCCGCCAAGGCGATCCAGAGCTTCTACAACCTGGTCAAGTACATGCCGGGCTCTTTCGTCTACCACCGATCGGGTTGGGGAGTCGGCGAGATCACGGACGTCGACGGGGTCTCCGGTGTGGCGATCATCGACTTCAAGGACAAGCCGGGACACCGGGTCCAGATCGATGCGATCCCCGACATCTGCGAGCAACTCCCCCGCGACCACCTGCTGGTCATGCTGTGGAAGAACCCCGAGGAGCTCGCCCGCCTGCGCGAAGAGGAACCAGCCGAGCTGGTGAAGAAGGTCCTGCGAACCGTGAGCAAGCCGCTTCCGTTGGCTCGCATTCGCGAGGCACTGATCGGCAGGGTCGTTCCAACAGGTTCATGGTCGAAGTGGTGGACCAAGGCTCGCGCCCAGCTGAAGAAAGACATCGAGGTCGGTTCGACCGCGAGCCGCACTCCCGAGTTCTTCCTCCTCGAGGGGCCGGAGGGACTCGCGGCCTCTCTGTCGCGCCTCCTGGCCAAGCAGACGCTCAAGCATCAGTTGCGTATCCTGCGAGAAGCGGTCGAGGACGCCGAGTCCGACGAAGAGCGCGCCGTCATCCGCCCGTTCCTCGAGAAGCTCCCCGCCGTCGCGTCGATCTCCGACAGCTCTCCGGAGCTCCACCTCGAGTGTCACCTGTTCATGAAGCACCAAGGGCTCGACACATCGGCGCTCCCGTCGGTGCACGAGATTCTCGCCCGCTCCGACCATCCGGGAGACGTCATCAACCTCCTCGGACGTCAGGACGACCAGAAGGAGGTCATCGATCTCCTCCGCGCCGAGCGAGGCGACGCTTGGGAGCAGATGCACACGGATCTGCTCCTGCGCGCCGACGACGCCCCACGCCGGTACCTCGTCGAACTCATGGCGAACGAGGGGCGTGAGGGTGAGATCGATCAGTGGGCCAAGGAGATCCAGCGGCTTCCCAAGAACGCGCCGCTCTTCTTCCTGTGGCTCGTCCGCAAGGTCGGACTCGGTGATCTCCGGTACGTCCCCTCGTTGGAGGGTCATCGTGGGATCGACATGTACCTGAAGGCCCTCTCGCTGCTGAACGACTACACCGTGCAGAGCCAGGAGCGAACGAACCCGCTCCTCGAGCTGATCCTGAAGCGCTACAAGCAGCACCTCGCCGGACGACCGTACAAGGTGCTGATCGCGGTGGCCCAGGACGCCGACATCGCGGCGGTGCGCAACGTCTACAAGGAGATCGAGTCGAGCGCGGCGTTCTCCTCGAGCGCTCGACAGGGGCTCCTCGCCGCCATCCTCCGAGAGCAGCCGACGGTGCTCGCACGCGACTACGATCCTGCGGCCACCGCCGCGATCGATGAATGCGTCATCTACTCGACCGACGTAGGAATCGATTGCAAGCGCC
>JAGQRC010000514.1 GCA_020425835.1 Planctomycetota bacterium
CCCTCTACGTCCGTGGTCTGGGTGTAGACGGCGCCCGCGATGCCACGTCCGCGGAGCTCCGCCAGCTTCCGGATGGAGTCGAGGTAACGCGCCCGGTACTCCGCGGTGTCCCGCGGCAGTCCTCCGTACCCCCAGTTCCCCTGGCTCGGATCCCAGAGGTGGCCCTCGACCGCGAAGCCGTGTCCCCCGAACTCCCCGACCACCTTGACGAACGCGGCGTCGCGCTCGGCATCGAACGGGAAACCGGGCGACGGATAGGAGTGCGCATCGACGAGGTCGCCGATCGGCCAGAAGTTGCCGCCACTGGCGATGTCGACGAGACGCGATGGATCCCGGTCGCGGATCCAACGGCCGACCTCGAGAGTCCGGTGCTGACCCCACGCCTCGTTGAACGGGACCCAGACCGCGATGGCGGGGTGGTTCTCGAGCGTGTCCACCATCGCCTCGAACTCCGCCAGGAACTGCGCGTGCGCCGCGTCGGGCCAGTCCGCATCGCGCGGCCCGTCCTGGAGCTGGGTCCACGGCGGCGTCCGGCCCCCACTGACCTGGTCCTGCCAGACCAGGAGCCCGAGCCGGTCGCAGTGCGTGTAGTACCGGCGCGGCTCGACCTTGATGTGCTTGCGCAGCATGTTGAAGCCCGCCGCCTTGAGGAACTCGAGGTCGTAGCGCATCGCGTCGTCCGACGGTGGCGTCAGCAGACCGTCCGGCCACCAGCCCTGGTCGAGCGTTCCCCAGTGGAAGAGATCCGCCCCGTTCAGCGTCATTCGCCAGTGACCGTCGGCGCCGCGGCGCTTGCCGATCGTCCGGATGCCGGTGTACGACACGATCCGATCGATCCTCTCACCCGCGCTGTCGACCAACTCGAGCTCGAGGTCGTAGAGATGCGGGTCGCTCGGGGACCAGAGCCGGGCGCGAGGAACGACCACTTCGATCCGCCCCACCGGCGCGGTCTCCTCTGCGACGAGCGCGCCGGCGTCGAGAACCCGGAGGCGGAGCCGCGCGCCGTTGGCCCCCACGATCGCCGGGGTCACGGCGATCGTGCCACGCGATGCATCGGTGACGATCTTGAGATCGCGAAACGATGTCGTGGGGACCTCTTCGAGCCAGACGGTCTGCCAGATGCCCGAGACCGACGTGTACCAGATCCCTTCGGCGTCGAGGACCTGCTTGCCCCGGAGCTGCCACCCACCGGTGTCATCCTCGACGCGGACGATCAGCTCGTTGTCGCCATCGCGCAACGCCGTCGAGATGTCGAATTCGAACGGTGTGTTCCCGCCCTCGTGGACGCCGACGCGCTCACCGTTGACGAGCACCTCGCAGCGATGGTCGACCGCTTCGAAGTGGAGCAGCACGCGACGATCGGGCACGGTGTGATGCGGAACACTCCGCCGGTACCAGAGCGCCTGGTCGGGATCGAGGTATCGCTGCACCCCTCCGAGCCTCGACTCGAGACAGAACGGAACGAGGATCTCCCCGTCCCATCGATCGGGGGCGACCGCGACCTCGGCCGACGTGACTGCGTACTGCCAACGACCGTTCAAGTTCGACCACTCGTCGCGCACCATCTGTGGCCGCGGATACTCGGTCCACGCGTTCTCGGGCGTGACGTCGGCACCCCAGCGCGTGATCGATGTCGTCGAGCGCAGCGCGGACGAGTCGCGCCTCGCCGGGGGAAGCTCCGGGACGCGATCCGCATCGATCACGTGGACGTCGATGAACTGTCCCCCGGTGGTCTGGTGGCAGTGAACGGCGAGGAGATTCTCGCCGACGCGGAACGCCGACCGCAACTCGTCGGGCACGTCCCACCGCTCGTAGTCGGTCGTGTACCCCGGCCGTGCGATCAACCGTCGGCCGTTGACGGAGATCTCGACCTCCTCGTCGTGGTGGATCCAGAGCGCGAGTCGTCGCGGGAGCGCTTCGATCGCGATCGTCTTGCGCAGCCAGATGTCGGACGTCGTCCACGGCGTGCCCAGGCGTGCCCCTGGTGTGCCGCGTCGACCGAAGCCTCCGCTGCCGCGCCGCCAACTCGAGTCATCGAAGTCCGGTCGATCCCAGCCCTCGACGGGCCGCTCGAGGGTGAATCGCCAGGTGTCGACGAGCGGGACATCCGCCGGCATCGCGGCCACGCAGGCCCACACGGGGAGGGACAACCAGAGGGGACTCATGCGCCTTCTCTCCGACCTTCGCGAGAATCGTTGTCATGGAATGGGCTCGACGGGCTCTTCCGATCGAAGTCGAGTCTCGCCGGAACGGTGACGCAGCGGAAGCTCGGATTCTCCGGAGCGAGTTCTCCGCCGTCGACGGACGTGCGTTGGAACGTCTGCCCTTCGCACGATGTCCCGACGCCAACGGTGAGACGACAAGCAGGGGGGGCATGGATATCGGAGGCAACTCATGCCCTGTTGCAAGCTCGCTCGGCGATCGATACCGCTCGTCCTTCTGATCCTCTGCGGCACGCCCCTCCCCGCCATCGACCACCCCGCGCTGATCGGTCCGAACCTCGGAGCGACCGGGACTCCACTGACGTCGATCGATCCGGCGACCGGCCTGGGAACGCCGCTCGTGTCGCTGACCGAACCCGGCGACGCGCTGTGGCAGTTCAGCGTGGTGGATCAGTTCCACGATGTCTGGATCGGTGCCAAGTCCGTCGACTTCGACTTCCGGTTCGTCACCGTCGATCCGAACACCGGCGACGCCGCCGTGAGCCCGCCCTTCGCGCCCGAACCGTGGTCGCTCCAGTTCGATGCGGTGCTCCGCGAGCTCATCGTCGTTCGACCGTTCGTCGGGACGTTGCAGGTCGGTCGGGTCGATCCGGTCACCGCGGACTTCACGCTCATCACCGTGATCGATCCTGGCCTGGGGAGTCCCGTTCCGGGTCGTCCCGCCCTTCTCGACTCGGGGAACCACGAACTCTACGTCTTTCTCCGTTCCGGAAGCGGGGCGCGGTTCTTCGTGATCGTCGACACCCAGAGCGGATCGGTGACCTCCGGTTCACCGTGGGTCGGTGAGCCGACCGACTATCTGGCGATGAATGCGGCGGGCGGCAAGCTCTACGGACTCGACGCGGACGGCCTCCTCGCATCGATCAACGCTCTGGATGGCACCCACCTCCCCCTCGCCGATCTGAGCGGACACTGGACACCGCTCGTCGACCCGATCGATCCCGATGGCGCCCGGCTGTACGCGGTGCGACGCGAGGATCCGAGCGACCCGCAGCCGATGCTCGCCGCGGTCGACCTGACCGATCCGGGCGACGCCACCGTGGAGATCCTCGGCCCCGCACCCACGGGGCATCTGCTGACCGTCCGTTCGCTGTGGGCTCGAGACCCGTTCCTGCGCGGCGATGCCAACAGCGACGCCATCATCGACCTGTCCGACGTCCTCTTCACGCTGACCCGGCTCTTCGTTCCCGGTGGCGACTCTGCCGCGTGCCTCGACTCGGCGGACTCCAACGACGACGGCCGGATCGACCTCCTCGATCCCCTCACCACCCTGCAGGTCCTGTTCGACGACAGCTCGACGCTCCAGCTCCCCACCGAGTGCACGGTGGACGAGTCGATCGACGCCTTGGACTGTGACACCTACGACTGTCCGTGAACGGGGGTCGACCTCTCGTGGGGTACCGTTTTCCGGCCGAGGCCGGTAAATTCGGCGCCCCCTGCACAACGAGAGGACGTCCCGCGTGATGGAAGAGACTCGAACCCCGGCCACGTCGACGCGTCGCGAGTTCCTCCGCCAATCGGCGTGGGGCGCGGCGTCCCTCCTCTCGACCGCAGCGCTCGCGAGGGCGGACGCGTCGGGGCTCTTCGCGGCGGGCAGCGATCGTCTGCGCGTCGGCCTGATCGGGTGCGGTGGACGGGGCACCGGGGCA
>JAGQRC010000515.1 GCA_020425835.1 Planctomycetota bacterium
CGAGGTCGCCGGCGGCGATCGCCTTCGCCTGCCGAATGGTCGTCGCGACCCCTTCGATCATCTGGTTGACCGCCTCGGCGAGCGGCGCGTCCGCCTCGACCTGGACCGCGTACCGCACCTCGAAGTTGCCCGAGCTCGCCTCGGACATCACTCGTGAGACCTCGTCGAGGATGGCGGCGCTCTTCCGGGACTCGGCCTCGGTCCGGCGGCGACTGTGCTCGGAGTACGCTTCCATCACCAACGCGCTGTCGAGCTGGCACAGCGCGGCGACGGCCGCGGCCGTGGCGCGCGTGTCGGCGGGCTCGAGTTCGGCCCGTTCGAGACGCTCGAACAGCCAGCGTTGGCAGAAGGCCATCGAAGTGGAGTAGGCCTCGGGCGAGAGTTCGATCCGGGCGTGTGTCGCGCCGACCGAGAGGCGACTCGCGACGTACGCATCATCGACATTCGCCCGGAGGAACTCACGCCAGTACTGTGTCTGAGCCCCTCGCACCCAGTCCGGGATGCCACCGCCGAAGAACGACGCGAACCGGGGTCGGCTCTGGAGCCAGCGATAGAACTCGTGCACGAGCACCGAGGGGTCGACCGACTCCAGCTCGCCGAGCCACCGCACACGATCGAGCTGTTCCGGAGTGAGACCGAAGCTCGACAAGACGAGGGCCGCGGTCCGCGGCGTGGACTCGCGAGGGTCGCTGCTCGAAGGGGCGCTGGCGCTCATCGTCACGCTCCGTGGCATCCTGAGGTCCGCATACGTAGTCCCCCTCAAGGGCAGTTTCGGTCGTTCCGCTGCGGCTCCTTGAGACGAGTCGCGGAGTCGTCGGCACAAGTGCGTGCGGCACGGACACGTGAAGCGCGGACGTGGAGACCGTCGCGGGGCGCGGTGTGTCGAGGGTTCGAGCTTTCTCGGAACCCGCCGGCGGAGGGTGTTTCCCGCTCGACGCACCGGTCCGGACCGTGGGGTATGGCAGTGGGATGCGGAGATGCCCTGGGGCCAACGCGGGCGTCGCTCGGGCCGCATCGTGCGTCCGAGCTCCGGACGAGCCGGCGGCCGGGCCCGGATCGCTCGAGCTCCATCGATCGTCCGCGGCCCGGGGGGGCGGCGAGGCTCCTAGAGCGCTCGCCAGCCGATTGTTATACTCGCGCGCCCTTCTCCCGACCCGAGGCGGATCCATGGACCAGATGCCGAAGACTCAGCCGTACCACGCCACGCACCACGTTCGCCTCGTCACCGCCGCGTCGTTGTTCGACGGCCACGACGCGGCGATCAACATCATGCGTCGGATCCTCCAGTCGTCGGGGGCCGAGGTGATCCACCTCGGCCACAATCGATCGGTCTCGGAGATCGTCGACTGCGCGATCCAGGAGGATGTCCAGGGCATCGCGATCACCTCCTACCAGGGCGGGCACGTCGAGTACTTCAAGTACATGCACGACCTCCTCGCCGAGCGTGGGGCGAACATCCGGATCTACGGCGGCGGAGGCGGGACCATCCTGCCGAGCGAGATCGATGAGCTGCACGAGTACGGCATCGCGCGGATCTACTCGCCCGACGACGGCCGGCACCTCGGCCTGCAGGGGATGATCAACGATGTCCTGCGCGGCTGTGACTTCGACCCCACGCGGAGACCGATCGAGGACGAGGTCGCGCGGTTGCGGAGCCGCGACCCGCAGGCCATCGCGCGCCTGATCACCCTGGCCGAGAACCATCCGGATCGCGCGGACGAGCTGGACCGGGCGTTGGCCGCGGTCACGACCGATCGCCGCATTCCCGTCCTCGGCATCACGGGGACCGGCGGCTCCGGTAAGTCCTCCCTCGTCGACGAGCTGGTGCGTCGTTACCTCGTCGACCTCGACGACAAGACGATCGCGGTGATCTCGGTCGATCCGTCGAAGCGCAAGTCCGGCGGCGCGCTCCTCGGCGATCGGATCCGGATGAACTCGATCCACGATCCGCGGGTCTACATGCGATCGCTCGCGACACGTCAGTCGAACCTCGCCCTCTCGAAGCACGTCCAGAAGGCGATCGACATCTGCAAGGCGGCCCAGTTCGACCTGATCATCGTCGAGACGAGCGGGATCGGGCAGAGCGACACCGAGATCACCGAGCACTCCGATCTCGCCCTCTACGTGATGACCGCGGAGTACGGAGCGGCGACCCAGCTCGAGAAGATCGACATGCTCGATTTCGCCGATCTGATCGCGATCAACAAGTTCGACAAGCGCGGGTCGCTCGACGCGCTCCGAGACGTCCGCAAGCAGTACAAGCGCAATCACCAGCTCTTCGAGACCCCCGACGCGGCGCTCCCGATCTACGGGACCATCGCGAGCCAGTTCAACGACCCCGGCACCCATCGGCTCTATCGTCAGGTGATCGACACGGTCACCGCGAAGACCGGCGTCGAGTTCCCCTCGCACTTCGAGATCGACGCGAGCTCGACCGAGCCCCGAGCGATCATCCCGCCGGATCGCGTCCGCTATCTGGCGGAGATCGTGGAATCGAGCGAGGGGTACGATCGCTTCGTTCGTGAGCAGACCTCCATCGCCCGTCGGCTCTATCAGCTCCACGGGACGATCCAGACACTGCGGGCGAACATCGGCCGACGAACGCTGGAGGTCGTCGACATTCCGGAAGAGGACCGCGTCGATGTCATCGAGCAGGTCGAGGGAGAGCCGGAGTACCTACAGGATCTGGTGGAGCGATATCGCGAGCTCGAAGTGCGGCTCCACCCGGACTGCCGCGCGGCGCTCCGTCAGTGGCCGGAGCTCCGCACGCGCTACCAGGCGTCGAAGTACCGCTTCATGGTACGGGACCGGGTCATCGAACAGGACCTGACCTCGGAGTCGCTCTCGCACCTTCGGATCCCGAAGGTGTCGCTCCCCCGCTACGAAGGCTGGGGCGACGTCCTCCGCTGGCTCCTCACCGAGAACGTGCCGGGCGAGTTCCCCTACGCGGCCGGCGTCTTCCCCCTGAAGCGGCAGGGCGAGGACCCGGCGCGGATGTTCGCCGGCGAGGGCGGGCCGGAGCGCACCAACAAACGGTTCCACTATCTCTCGCGCGGGATGCCCGCGGCGCGTCTGTCGACCGCGTTCGACTCCGTGACGCTCTACGGCGAGGATCCGGACCGCCGCCCCGACATCTACGGGAAGATCGGCAACTCCGGGGTGAGCATCGCGACGGTGGACGACGCGAAGAAGCTCTACTCCGCCTTCGACCGCGCCGATCCCAAGACCTCGGTCTCGATGACCATCAACGGGCCGGCGCCGATGGTCCTCGCCTTCTTCATGAACGCGGCGATCGATCAACAGTGTGAGCGGCACATCGACGAGCACGGCTCCTGGGACGAGGTCGAGGCGAAGATCGACTCGATCTATCGCGAGCGCGGCGTTCCCCGTCCCCGGTACCAGGGTGAGCTGCCGGAGGGGAACGACGGACTCGGTCTCCGCCTCCTCGGGGTCAGCGGCGACCAAATCCTTCCGGCCGAGGTCTACGCGGAGATCCGGGCACGTACGCTCTCGGCGGTGCGCGGGACGGTCCAGGCCGACATCCTCAAGGAGGACCAAGCGCAGAACACGTGCATCTTCTCCACGGAGTTCGCGCTGCGGATGATGGGGGACATCCAGTCCTACTTCACCACCCACCGGGTCCGGAACTTCTACTCGGTGTCGATCTCCGGTTATCACATCGCCGAAGCGGGCGCGAACCCGATCACTCAGCTCGCGCTGACGCTGGCCAACGGGTTCACCTTCGTCGAGTACTACTTGTCGCGCGGGATGGACATCGACGACTTCGCCCCGAACCTCTCGTTCTTCTTCTCGAACGGACTCGACCCGGAGTACGCGGTGATCGGTCGGGTCGCACGGCGGATCTGG
>JAGQRC010000516.1 GCA_020425835.1 Planctomycetota bacterium
GCTCTTCCGATCTTCCGGCGACGCAGGATCGCCGGATCGATGGCCGCGCGGCGACGCCCGATCCAGGCGAGCAACATCGCGAAGACCGGTACGCCGTAGAGCGCGATGGTCGTGCCGGTCCTCGACCAGCTGCGGCCGGGCAACAGACGGTCGACCTCCTCGACGACGGCGAGGTCCGCGCCGCTGAGCGTGAAGCTCGGCCGGGTCACCGTCGCGGCACGGGAGGTCTCGCCGCTCTTTGGGTCGGGCGTGTCGGGCGCCGACGGCTCCTCACCGCCGACGACGTCCGCGGCACCGACGATGTTGCCCGCCTTGACCGACAGCGCGATCGGCCGCGACCGCGTCGTCTCGAAGCGCCCGGTCTCCGGATCGAACCAGGAGTAGGCGATCGGCGCAATGTTTCGGACCTGCTCGCTCTTCGGTCGGACCGTCACCTCGAAGGACTTCGCACCGTCCTCGACATGTCCCGTGATGTCGCCGGTCGGAAGCTTGAAGAGCTCGGGCGAGATACCGCCGTCGGCGGAGAGCGGGGGCAGCGATGCCTCTTCGAGGTTGCCGTCCCCGCGGATCCGGATCGTCAACTTGATCGGGTCGCCCGCCTGGACGACCGTGCGATCGGCCGTGACGTCGATGTTGAAGCCCTGTCCGATCGCCCCGGCGAAGCTCTCCGGCCGACCGGGAGGAAGGTCACGCACCACGATCGACCGCTCGATGTCGCGCGCGCCGATCGGTGCCGTCGCCGCCGGGACGCGTCGGTCGAAGAAGTCTCGGCGCCAACGGGTGACGCGGACGGTGTTCAGCGTGGAGGGTGGGACTCGGATCTCGCCGGGGCGCTTCGCGGCGAGGGTCCGCTCCCCACGGATCCTCCGCCACTCCTGGCCGTTGCGGTCGAAGGCGGTCACCGTCACGCCGAGGATGAGCGATCCGTTGAGCTTGATCTGTCCGCGCGATTGTCTCGGGTCCGGTTCGGTGAAGTCGAACTCCGGCTGGTCGAAGAGCGGCACGGTCAGGGTGTACTGCTGCTCGATGTTCGCGAGGTAGTCCTTGCGGCAGAGGATCTCGATCGCGACCGGCACGCGCTGACCGAGGGTGATCGGCTTGTCGGGAAGGTCGAGCCGGACCTCGATGTTCTCGTCGGTCGGCACCGCCTGCACCTCGAGTGGGACCGCCTGCGTCTTGCGCGTGACGCTTCCCGCGCGCACCTCGAACGGGCCGATGCTGTAGGTGCCGGGCTCGGGGGCGACGAAGTAGTAGGTCCACTCGAACGCGTAGTTGGCTCCGGACGCTCCGGAGTAGAACTGCTGGCTGATGCCGCGCTGGACGAGCGCCGTGCCGTCGGGTGCGGTCGCCGAGCACTCCGGTTTGCCCGAGAACCCTTGAGAGCTGACCTTCATCTGGACCGGGACCCCGGCGTAGTAGGGGGCCGGTTCCACCGAGACGCGCGCCGACTGCGCAGCGGCCCTTGCGGGCACGAAACCGACGAGCGAGGTGGCGAGGACTCCGAGGAAGTAGGGGAGGCCGTGCCTCGCCCAACGACGGTTCCCGACGACCGAACCCGATCCCATCACCAGTCCTTCTCCACTTGCTGGACACCGCCGCGGGCACGCTGGGCGTTCTCCTTGCGGCGCTCGGCCTCTCGATCGCGGATCGCTTGGAGCATCTGCTGGGTGTCGAGCTGCTGCTCTTCCTGCTGCCCCTGGCTCTGCTGTTGGTCCTGCTGCTGTTGCTGCTGGTCCTGTTGTTGTTGCTGCTGATTCTGGTCCTGCTGCGGGGGCGGCGGTGGCTCGAGGAGGGTGATCGCCTCGACGAGTTGCCCGAGCGCAGTCTCCTGCTTCTTCTGCGCGAGGTCGAGGTCCGGCTGGTTCGGATTCGCGTCGCCGCCGGGATCGTCCGATCCCGTTGCGCTCGACGCGGGATCCCCGGTCTCGGTGCCATCGCCGTCGCCCGACGCGGTTCCCGCCGTAGTCGCGGCCGCCATCGATTCCCGGGCGCCGGTCATCTCTCCCGCGGCGGCGTCCACCAGCTCTGAGGCGCGCTGGATCCGCGCGAGCTGTTCGGGGTCGGGCTGCGCCCCCGGCGGGCCCCCGGACGTCGGCGCTGTCGCCTGTTGTCGAAGCGCACCGGCGATCTCGCGGCTGATCGCCGCGAGTTCATCCTGCCGCGGCGAGAGCGGACCGAGCTTGCGCTCGGCGCTCTCGCGCTCCGGAGTCTCCGGCTGGCTGGTCGAGAAGAGTCCCGCCACCTCGAGGGTGTCGTCGCGGAGCTCCGATTGGCGGTGCGCGGTGTCTTTCAGGTGCTCGACGAGCGTGAAGAAGAGTCGTCGCAGCTCGGCGAGGCTTCGCGTGGCGCGCTGACTCGACTCGAGCGCCGCCACTCGGTCGAGCGGGACGTTCGGCGACGTCGTCGGTTGAGCGAGCCACTCGACGTTGCGCTGCATCGCGGCATCGGTGAGACCGAGGAGGAGCTTCGCACGCTCGTAGCGTTGCCGCTCGACCTGTTGCGGATCGGGCTCTCCGCTCGGATTCGGCGCCGGAGCATCGCCCGACGGCTCGGGGAGCTTCGCGAGCTCCTCATCGATCTTCTTCGCGATGCGTCCGGTCCGGTCGAGGTTCTTCTGCTGGGTGTCGTGAAGGAGCCCGACGACCTGATCGAGCGGCGCGGTCTCGCCGTTGGGGAGCGGCATCGCCTCGTGGTCGAGCGTCGTCTCGATGACCTTCTCGACCCGATACGCCGCTTCGATCAACCGCTTGAGGTCGCTGAACCGTTCGAGCGCCTCGGTCAGGGCGATCAACGCGTCCTGTTGTCTGGCGAGCGCCGGCGAGAAGTCCCGCGCTCGGATCGAAGTGAGGGCGTCGCCGAACGCCTGGTCGGCGGTCGCCACGAACGGTTCGGCCTCCCCGATCTGCGCGAGCATCGCCTTCATCTGCTCCGCTTGCTGCGCCGCCTGCATCGCCTGCGGGTCGCTCGGGTCGGGGGCCGGAGCCTCGGTCCCCGTGTCCGCGTTCTCGAGCGCCGAGGTCAAGCGTTGGTGGAGCTCGGTCGTCCGCTCGCCGAGCGTCGTCTGCATCTCCTCGAGGAGCTCGTCCGAGAGCCACGCCGGTGGACCCTGGCCGGGATCCGGTGAGAACGAGCTCACTGTCTTCGAACCGGTCAGCTGACCGAGCTCTTGCGTCTCCTGGATCAACGTCGCGAGCAGCTCCGCGGGGGCGCGCCATTGGTCGCGGGCGCGCTTGAGCTCGCCGAGCGCGAGGTTCGCGCGCCGAAAGGCGGCCTCGGCCTCGCTGAGTCGCAGTTGGCGTCGCGACTGGTTGAGCCGTTGGCTCGCGGTGTTCAGGTAGTGGAGCGTATTGTCGATCTGCACCGCCCGAGTCGCCTCCTCCGGGGTGCGCTCCTCTTCCTTCTTCGTCGCGATCGTCGTTCGTTCGTCTCCCGCGTCGCGAGCGAGCACGGCGAGATCGGAGATCAGGAGGCGGGTCTCCTTGGCGATCGAGCGGAGCGGCGCGCGGAGTTGCTCGGCATCCAGGGGGGGATCGCTCTCGCTCTGACGCTGCACGATCTGGAGCAGGTCGCCGATGATCCGGCGCTCGCGCTGGATCAGCTCGTCGATGCGTTGGTGGTAGTCGCGCTCGTCCTTCGGCGTGAGCTGATCGCGCAGCGCCAGCACGCGCGCGAGGATCACCTCGAGGTTGTGTCGCGCGTCCTCGCTGGCCGGCTTGAGCCGCACGGCCGCGCGGAACCAATCGGCCGCCGTCTCCAGGGCGACGAGCGCTTCCTTCGGCTTCTCCTCGGCGAGCGTCTGAGCCCGCTCCACCGAGGTCCAGGCGAGGTTGTAGGTCGCGTCGAATCGCGCGTCGAGATCGACA
>JAGQRC010000050.1 GCA_020425835.1 Planctomycetota bacterium
CGACGAGCGGTGGCCACTGCAACCAGGATCATCCAATGTCTTTCGGCTTGTGGTGACCGGGGAGTGTGTTTCAATTCGCGTCTCTCGAAATCCCGCTCCGGAGGTCGTGCCATGAACCGTTCCGCCGCCATCCTCGTCTACCTGATCATCGCTGGAGGGGCGATCGCGCTCGACCTCTGGTCGAAGGTCGAGGTGTTCGACTACCTCGGCGCGGAAATCGTCCACTCGGAGGCGGACGGAAAGCCCCTCCTCAGCCCGGGTCGCGAGGTCCCGGTGATCGACGGCTACTTCAACCTGGAAGCGGCGATCAACCTCGGGGCGTTCTCGGGCTGGTTCTACGGCATGCGCACCCTCCTCCTGGGCGTCTCCTGTCTCTGGGTGGTCGGCACCCTCGCCTTCGTCGTCCTTCGTCCCCGCCACGAGCGCCTCCTGGTCGTCGCGCTCGCCCTGACCGCCGGAGGCGCGTTCGGCAATCTCTGGGATCGCTACTTCCATCACGCCGTCCGAGACTTCGTGAAGTGGTACGTCGTCGTCGACGGGGAACCGTGGGTCTGGCCGAACTTCAACATCGCCGACTCCTGCATCTGTGTCGGCGTCGGGCTGATTCTGCTGCGCGAGCTCCTCGTCTCCCGAGCCCAGAAGCGGGCCAGGAAGGAGCCGGCCACAGCGGATGCTTGACGTCCCATCTGGTCCCCGGCGGCCAGACTTCCGCGGAGAGACGACTCGGCGACCGAGTCTCACGCGTCGATGCGCGTCCATCTGAACTTCACCGCGTCGAATTCAAGGTGGTCCGACCCTCTTCCTCGTCGGTTCGACGTCCGAGGATGCCTCGCCACAGCAGGATCAATGCTGGGAGCGCCCACTCGAACGGACGAACCCACGGTGACTCGGTCCATTTCGCGTGCGCCCACCACTCGAGGTGAATCTCGTAGGCGAAGAGAACGGTGGACGCCAGGACCACTCCGGCGAGGCTGCCCTCCATTGCGGCGAACGGGAGCAGCCAGAGCACGTACCAAGGGTGGAGGGTCGGCGTGAGCAGGACGAAGCCCAGCGCCATCACCAACGCGACGCGAACGGGATTGTGCCCGCGCCAAGCCACACCGAGACAGAGAACGACCCACGCGCCTTGCAGCACCCGTCGCCAGAGCTGAGTGCTCTGGAGGAGGCGGTTCTCCGGCTGCAGACCGAGGAGATCTCCGAGCGGACGGAAGATCACGTCGTTGAAGTACCAGCCCTCGGCGTAGGTCCGCAGGCCCGCGCTCGCGCGCTCGATGTCGACGCCGAGGAAGGGAACGGCCGTCAGGGCGGCAACGCCAATCGATGCGCTCGCCCACTTCCAACCGACGCGACGAGCGAGATACGGGAGATAACCGAACGGCAGCAACTTCGCGGCGCCTCCGAGCCCGATCGAGAGCGCGGCGATCCACCGTCGCTGGGTCACCACCGCAGCGACTCCGGTGGCGAAGAACGACACGGCGATCGCCTCGGTGTGCGCGCTCCACGCGCTCTCGATCACCGGAAGCGGATGCCACAAGTACAATGCGACCCAGCGGGGATCGCGACCTCGCCGCATCGAGACGCGGAGGATGGCGAATGCCGTCAGGAGGTCCGCCAACAACAGCAGCCCTCGCCAGCCGACCAACCCGGACTTCGTGCTGGCGACGCCGCGAAACACCAGCTCGAGGAGGGGGGGATAGATCGTCGGGATCTCCGGGTGGTTGACGCGATCTCGGACACGATCGGCCGCAGCCCGGTCCGCCTCGACCCCGTCGAGTCGCGGGTCGTTCGGTGCGATGCCGTACGGATCGAAACCCGCGGATTGAACGCGCCCGTCCCAGAGATACCGGTAGACGTCGTCGGAGAACACGGGAGGGCTGGCGAGGAACGGGACTCGGATCGCGACGCCGACCGAGAAGATGAAGAGCAACCACCGGCGCTGGAGCGGGCGCCCCCGATCCTCCCGACGTCGCCGACAGAGGAGAAGCGCCGGAGCGATCCCCAGGGGGAGGACGGAGACCAAGACACTCGTGGGAAGCCGCCACGTCGCGCCGCTCGGCTCGATCGCTTCCGGAACGCCGAACGATGCCAGCATCGCGTAGAACGCGATCGCCGACAGACCGAGGAGAATGTCGACGAGTGCGCTACGTCGCACGCCCGGTCTCCGGGCTCAAGATCAGGCATCCATCCGGCGCGACGCGATACCGAGTGCCCTCCGGCACCCATGTCGTACTCGACAACTCCGAGATGATCACCGGGCCCCGCCCCTCCTCGCCGGGCGAGAGTGACCCTCGCCAGCGCCGCTCGACCTCGCTCCGTTCTCCGCGCGATGACCAAACCGGAACGCGATCGGATCCTTCGTTCGCGGGCTGGTCCGCAGCAGCGCGGGTGGCGATGAGAGCGGCCGCCGCGCGCTCGTCCCGACCGAGCGGGGACAAGAGCTCGAGACGCGATCGCACGGCGGTCAGCTCGACGGGCCGGGTGTCGTCGACACTTCCATACCGCACTCGATACGCCTCGAAGAAGCGCCGTCGAACTGCAGAGGCATCCTCTGCGAGCCAGCGAATGTCGAGCTCGTGCGATTGACCCAGGAATCGCATGGACAGCTCTCGATGAGTGTCGACCGCGTTCGACTCTCCGCCGCGCGCCCGCGAAAGCGCTTCGAGGCGCCTCCGCCCTGGTTGCTCGAGCTCGATGATCCGCTCACGGAGACTCTCGAGAAGCGTGTCGTCGAGCAGAGCGAGCACGGTCGCTGCAGCGGACTCGACGACCGGCGCGATCAGCATTCCCAGGGCGCAGAACACGCCCGGATCCCGGGGGACGATCACTTCGCGCATCCCGAGCTCCTGAGCCAGCGACACCGCGTGCAAGCCGCCGGCGCCGCCGAACGGCAACAGTGCGAGCTCCCTCGGATCGATCCCACGCTCCTGAGTGATGCGCCGCAGCGCGCGCGCCATCTCCGCTTCGACGACTTGGATCACGCCGGCAGCCGCCGCGTGCGCGCTCACACCGATTCGCGCTCCGAGTTCCCGGAACGCTTCGTCCAAAGTTTCGACCGAGAGCGCGAGTTCGCCCCCGAGTTTCGAGTCCGCGGGCAACCGACCGAGGAAGACGTGCGCGTCGGTCACGGTCGCCACGGTTCCGCCATGCCCGTAGCAGATCGGGCCGGGTCGCGCACCGGAACTCTGGGGCCCGACTCGCAACGCGAGTCCCGCATCGATCCACGCTCGCGAACCGCCGCCTGCCCCGACGGTGTGGACGTCCACGACGGGAATCCCGATCGGCAGCTCGCGGATCGTCATTCGGTGCGTCCGAGTCCAGCCGGATCGCGGGACGAGGCAGACGTCCGTCGACGTTCCGCCCATGTCGAAGGTCACCAGGTCTCGATCGTGGGAGCGCGCCAGCGTGCGTGCCGCGACGACCCCTCCGGCGGGTCCCGACAACACGGTCCGGACCGCGCGACCTCGGATCTGCTCCGCCGGGAACACTCCACCACCCGACTCCATGACGAAGAGGGGCGCCGGCGCGATGCCCGCGGAGAGCTTCCCGAGGTAGCGCTCCATGATCGGAGCGACCGCGCCGCTCATCACGGCGGTGGAGAAGCGCTCGTACTCTCGCGTCTCGGGCAGCACGTCGTGCGAGGCGATGACCGGCACATCGAGGGAGGAGAGCGCTTCGACCAGCCTCCGTTCGTGGAGGTCGTTCTCGGTCGCGAAGAGACACCCCACCACGACGGCCTCCGGATCGATGGCGCGGACCGTCTCGAGGACTCTTCGGACTTCCTCATCGGTGAGCGGCTCGACCACGACGCCCCCGGGGCCGATCCGCTCACGAACCTCGACCCGGAGATCGGCCGGAACGAGCGGCTTCGGGCGCTGGTCCTCGAACGCGTAGATCCTCGACCGATCCTGACGGCCGATCTCGAGAACGTCGCCAAAGCCCTGCGTCGTGACGAGCACCGTCCGCGCGACCCGGTCCTCGAGAATCGCATTGGTCGCGACGGTCGAGCCGTGCACCACGGTCGAGCCCGCGCGATCGAGCGCCAACGCATCGATCGCCTCGATGATGACACGACCGGGATCATCCTTGGTCGACGGGAGCTTCCGGACGGTGATGCGGTCCCCATCCACGAGGACGAAGTCGTCCCACCGGTGTCGACGCCGAGCCAAGCCATTGGAGCTCACGCTCCCCGAAAGGACTCATCTCGCGGTCGATCATGGTGGGCGCGCCGCGGATGCAGGTCAATGGCGGCGAGACCCGAACTCGAGACGGCCGACGGCGCAGGCCGCACGTTGACACTCGTCGCCTCCAACCGTAGGAGAGACGAATGCGCAAGACTCTGGTTCTCCTCGGCATTCTCGGCATCGGGATCCTGGTCGTCTGGGCGATCGGACGTCGCTCGCAACCGCGTGTGACCACCGATCCCTCCCTCGTGCGCTATCGCGGGGTGGTCGTCGACGAGCTCGGTCGCCCCGTTCCCGCGGCGTGGATCGAGCTGGAGCCCTCTGCGGGCGCGACGTCACCGCGGGCGACCCGCAGCGCCCGCGACGGCAGTTTCTCCCTGGAGATCCCCGACCTTCTCGATCCGCGCGTGTCGATCGCCAAGCCCACGTACGTCACCGAGAGTTGGACCCTGATTCCGCCGGACGCGACCGACACGACCTCGCCTTCGTATCCCCTCACGCAGGGTGCGAGCTTCACCGGTCGGGTCGTCGACGCCGACCGACGGCCGGTGCCGCAGTCGGAGATCGAAGTCCGCGCGACCTTCGGCGACGTGGTCACGGCGCGGACCGATCCGGAGGGTCGATTCGACGTCACCGTTCCCGCCGAACGTGCGGTCCTCCTCACGGCGCGATCGGAGCGACTCGTCGATCACCACGGTCTGACGATCGTCCCACCCCGTGGGGCGTCCATCCCCGATGTCGTGCTCCTCCGGGGGGGTGCACTCCGCGTCCTGGTCTTCGATCTCGAGAGACCGCTCGCAGGAGCTCTCGTCACCGTGGAGACCGATGCGGGCGATCGAGAGACCGCGATGACCAGCGATTCCGGAGTCGCGTTGATCCCTGGTCTCGGCGGCCGGCGCGCCCGGCTGATCGTGACGCGAGTCGGCTACGCCGGCCGAGTCGACGAAACGGATGCGCCGGGCGAGGACGAGGTGCGGGAGACGACGGTGCGACTCGATCGCGGAGTCGACCTGTCTCTCGATCTCCGCGGGCTCGCACCTCCGGCGCAAGCGACGGTTCGCGTCCGACGCGGCAGTTTCGACCTCGTGGAACTGCACCCGGGAGCCGGGGGCTCCCTTCCCGCACACTTCGCGATCGGAGACAAGTACGAGCTCGAGATCGCGACGACGGGTTATCCGCGGTGTCGCGTGGAGCACCGGGTGGAGCAGGCGGGCGAGCGTATCGTGGTCGAGCTCCCGCGCGGGGCGCGGATCTCCGGCCGCGTTCGAACCGGGTCGGGTCGCATCGGGGCACGGGCAATGTTCACCGTCTCGCGAGGCGATCGACCGGGCATCGGCACCGAAACGCGAGGCCGAGTGATCGTCGACGGTCGGTTCCGTACTGCGCTGTTGGCACCGGGGACCGTGCATCTGCGCATCGTCGGGTCGGAGGGCGGAAGTCTCCACCGGGAGGTCGAACTCCAGCCGGGCCGAGACATCGACCTGGGCGAGCTGACACTCGAGCCGTGAGGGCAAGGCCGAGGGGATCGGGTCAGCGTCTCTTGAACAGCCCCCCGATGAACTCGATCACACTCTCGAGAATCTCGGCGCCGCTCGGGCCGATGTCGCGACGGGGCTCGAACCCCTCGATGAGCACCGAGCCGGACATGTCGGGAGCACTGCTCGCCGCCCGCTTCGCCGCTGCCTCGGCGCGGCGACGCGCTTGATCGAGCTGGCGCGTTCGGGACCGGTCGAGACCTCCCGACGAAACGAAGGCGAGGATCTGCTCCAGCTCGAACGCATCGAACCAGTAGCCGTGCCCCTTGCACCAGTCGATGATGACGCCCGAGATTTCCGCGAAGTTCTTGCGGTTCATCAGTTGTTGGCAGACCGGGCAGGGAACGTAGCGCACCTGGTCGATCTCGGGCAGCGAGCCGGAGAGATCGTGCTTCGACTGCGCGACGATCGCCGCACCGACCGCTTCACGGTCGCGCTCCTGGACGATGCCTTCGAAGAACTCGTCGCCGAGCCAGATCCCGCCGCAGTCGAAACACTCCGCGAACGACCCATGGTGCACGCGGCGCTTCATCATCGGCGTGCGGCAGCGGGGACAGTCGAGTTCGGTCGCTCCGCTGTGGAGTGTCTCGGCACGAATCGCGACACCGCAGGAGCTGCAGAAACTCGCGCCCTTGAGCATGCGCGAATAGCAGTGGGGACAGATCGGTCCGAGGTTGCGGTCGACCGCTGCGACCTCCGAGCCACAGAAGCCGCAGGACTTGGCGTCGTTCTCGAGATGACCTCCACACGATGAACAGTGCGCAATGATCGCCTCGCGCGCCCGCACGGTCGGCACTCGCAGGTAGATGCCGCAGTGGCAGAGGAACTTGCTGCCGACGGGGAGATCGCCCGCGTCGTACTGATGCCCGCACTCGTTGCACGCGATGAGCACCGCGCCGCCTCCCTTCGCCACCCGGTTCGGAACGAGACTCTCCCCGTCCCGAGTATCCGATGCCCCGCCTCCCTCCCCGAATCGCACGTGACAGTCACGGCACAAACGCCTATCTTGAGTGCACTTGAGACTTCAGTCGCCGACGTTCGGCCGAACACCCAACCCGGGGGGACCGCGTGCACGCCGAGACCATCGCTGTGGAGACGCCCGGTCGCGGTCTCCACGAGATCACCCATCGTCTCGCCGATGCCGTGAGTCGCTCCGGCATCGATCGGGGCGTCTGTCTGGTGTTCCTGCGCCACACCAGCGCGAGTCTGTTGATCTCGGAGAACGCCGACCCGACCGCTCGATCAGACCTCGCCGCCTACTTCGATCGCCTCGCGCCCGAGAACGATCCCGCCTACACCCACACCTCCGAGGGACCGGACGACATGCCGTCGCATCTCCGTACGGCGTTGACTCACACTTCCGAGATGATTCCCGTCACCGACGGCCGACTCGATCTCGGAACCTGGCAGGGTCTGTACCTGTTCGAGCACCGGCGACGACCCCACCGGAGGACGATCGCGATCCGCGTCTGGGGCGAGTGATGAAACGAGTCTTGATCGCCGTGCTCGATGCGTCGCTCCGCTCCCGGCTCTTCGCGCGTGTGGGCGAGTTCGGTCACCGAGTGGACGCCGTCGCCGACGCCCTCGCGATCGAGCGGCGGCTCGCGAAGGACGAGTACGATGTGGTCCTCGTCGAGCGCGGGCTCGCCTCCCAGCCCGCCGAAACGGACGCCGAGTGGATCGAGGTCGATCCGGGGCTCGATCCGGTGGAACTCGACCGTCGTTTGGATACGCTGCGCGGCGCTTCCGACCCCGATTGACTCGAGCAGAGCAGGCGACTCATGAAGATCCTCGGCCTCGGCAGTCCCTTCCTCCACGATCCCGCCGCGGCGCTGGTCGTCGACGGCGAGATCATCGCGGCGGTGGAAGAGGAGCGCTTCAGCCGCAACAAACATGCAACGCGGGAACTGCCGATCGGCGCGGCACGGTACTGCCTGGAGATGGCGGGGATCGAGGCGGACGCCATCGACATCGTCGCCTTTCCCTGGTCGCCCGACTCCTACCGCCGCGACCTCCCGAGCTACCTGAGGCGAACCTGGCAGACGCGCCCCTCGCGCGCCTGGAAGGCGATTCGCAACCGACATCACGAGTTGCGCTTTCGACGTCGCAATGTCGAGGCGACCTTCGCGAAGCTCGGCGCATCGAGGACTCCGCGGATCGAGTGGGTCGATCACCACCTCGCCCACGTCGCGAGCTCCTACTACTTGAGCGGGTGGAGGAACGCCGCGCTCCTCTCCGTCGACGGCTCCGGAGAGTTCACCACCACCTTCCTCGGGGTCGGTCGCGACGGCGCGATCGAGGAGCTGCAGCGGATCTACAACCCCGACTCGCTGGGCTTCTTCTACTCGACCATCACCGAGTTCCTCGGCTTCCGTCGCGATGACGGCGAGTTCAAGACGATGGGCATGTCCGCCTACGGCGACCCGTCGAAGATCGACGTCGATTGGCTGATCGAGAAGACGAGAGACGGCGATCGCGCCGCGTTCCGGATCCACGACGATCACGTCTGGTGCACGCGCCGCGAACGTTGGACGCCGGAGAAGATGTTCGGTCCGGAGCTGGTGAAACGGTGGGGTGAGCCCCGCTCGGGCGACGGCCTCACCGAGCCCTACATGCACATCGCCGCGTCGGCGCAGAAAGCGCTCGAGGACATCGTCCTGAGCTTCTGCGACACGACGCTGGCCCGGGCGCTCGACGAGTGCGAAGGTCGACTCTGCATCGCGGGCGGCTGCGCCCTCAACGTCCGCATGAACCGGAAGCTCCTCGAGCATCCCCGCGTCCGAGAGATCTGGGTGCAGCCCGCCGCCCATGATGCGGGGACCCCGCTCGGCGCCGCGGTGGAGATCGCGCGACGCGTCGGCGATGACGTCGCGCCCATGACCCACGCCTATCTCGGACCGGAGTACGACGACGAACGCATCGGTGCGGCACTCGACCGCTTCGCGATCCCGCACACGCACCACCCGAACGGAGGAATCATCGATGCGGTGACCGATCTCCTAGTCGATGGTGAAGTGGTCGCTTGGTTCCAAGGACGCATGGAGTACGGCCCGCGCGCGCTGGGGAACCGCAGCATTCTCGGCAACCCCTTCCACCCCGGGACCTCCGACCGCATCAACGGCGAGATCAAGTTCCGCGAGAAGTGGCGTCCGTTCTGCCCGAGCATGGCCAGTGAAGAGGCGGCGGAGATCCTCGCCACGGACCATCCGTCCCCGTACATGACCTTCTCGTTCATCGTGAATCCAGATTGGCGCGACCGCATTCCGGAAGCGGTCCACGTCGATGGCTCGGCGCGGCCGCAGATCGTCACCGAACAGCTCAACCCGCGTTTCTATCGTTTGATCCGTCGCTTCGCCGACAAGACCGGCGTCCCGGTGCTGATCAACACCTCGCTGAACCGTCGCGGCGAGCCGATGGTCTGCTCCCCGGAAGATGCACTGAAGACCTTCTACGGCTCCGGGCTTCGGTTCCTCGCGTTGGGCGATCGATTGATCGCGAAGGACGCCCGACGGCTGGACCCACGCGACTGAACGGTTGGATCTCAACCGATCAGCTCACCCGCGGCGAGACGCTTCATGAACACCACCCCGGGGAGAACCTCTCGGGATCCCTCGACGCCCGTCGTTGTCACCCGAACAGAAAACACATCAACCGCTCGAGTCACTCCGGCAGGCCTGGCGTCAGTAGCACCACCAGGACAGCGGCCAGGGCTGAGCCGCGATGCCCCACCACGCGAATCGTCGACTCTGGTCGGGGTGTCGAGCTGCGGCGATGACGCGCACGACGAAGACGACCTCGACGATCCCCACTAAGAGGTAGGGCTCGATCGCGACGTTGGCAAGGGACTTTCCGCGCTCGGGTAGGACTTCGAGCAGGAGCATGTGGACGAGGCCGGGAAACAACCACGCGCCGTATTCGACGCGCAGGAGACGGGGCTTTCCGATCCATACGAGACAGCCGATCGTCGGAGCGACGACGACCGACGCCGCGAAGAGGTAGGGGAGATAGAGGAGGTAGAGCTCGAAGACGAACGGGTGCATCGACGGACTCCTATCCTCCTTCCGACGGACGAACCTCGGCGGAGTCGACCGTGCGGAAGATCATCGGAGCGAGGATCCAGCAGCCGCTGGTGAACACTGCGCCGGTCACCACCAACGCCTTGAACGCCGTCGGCGCGCTCCAACGCTGGGTCCAGTCGTCGTAGAACCAACCACCCAACGCTCCGGCCAAGGAGAGACTCAGATTCGATACCGCCATCAGCAGGGCAAAGGTCGTTCCGGCGGAGCGGATGGGGCAGACCCGGGCGGCGAGGTCGAGTTGCACCATCGTGCCGGTGATGTAGGTGAAGCCCGCAACCGCACTGACCACCGCTGCGGAGATGGGCCCGGTGACGAAGGCATACGAGAGCGTGCAGAGGACACCGGCCACGATCGCGAGGTGAACGAGAGCTCTCAGGGAGACCCGCCGGCAATACGCGCCGTAGCTGAGACTACCGACGATCGCCCCTGCCGAGAGGAGCGACAGGGTGAAGCCGTAGAACTGCTCACCAATGCCGAGCTCCTGGGTCAGATAGAGGTAGGCGACGGACATCCCGAAGGGATTGAAGCTCCAGAGAAAGAGGAAGGCGGCCGCCACGAGAACCAGTGGCGAGCGAGCGGCGCGGATCAACTCACGAACCGCCACCCGGAATCGAGCCGGGCGCTTCGTCGCTCGCTCCTCACGGACGCGCGACCAAGTCAGGAGCGTCGCTCCCGACAAGGCCACCGCGCAGATCAAGAACCCGACCGGCTCACGGCCGTGTTCGCTCAGGTACCCTCCCGCAAGGCCGGCGAGGACACTGCCGGCGTACATCGCCGTCCACTGCGCCGATTGGAGGGTCCCGGTCATCCCGCGCGGTTGCCCCCACTGGACCATCAGGGCATCGACCACCACATCTGCGAAGGCGACTCCCACGGTCGGCAAGACGAGCAACGCTAGCACGAGGCCGTAGGACCCCGGGGGCAAGGGGACCAGGTAGAGAACGAGGAGTGAGAGCGCGGACATTCCCGTCGCGCCGAGGAGGTAGCTGCGTCGTCGAGTCCCGAACAGGGGAACGAAGTCCGTCAACAGTCCGTAGATCGGCTTGAAGGACCAAGGGAGCGAGACAACCGCACTGAACGCCGCAATCTCGGTCGGGGAGTACTCCCAGTTCTTCAGGAGTGACCGGACGGGTTGCGCGATGAGTCCACTGGTCGGCTCGGCGATACCCTGGACGAAGTACATCGATCCGAACAGGAACACGAGGCCGGACACCGACTCGACCCGACGCGGTGCGTCGACCACTTCCCCCCATCCTTCCCAAGTCGCCGGGACACGTTGTTGCGAGGCGCGGACCCTGGCAGTCCGTTGAAAAACTGCTTTCGAGGCGAGAGTCCGAGATTTCAAGGCCAGTACTTCCGGCGAAACGCAGTCGTATTGGCTCATACT
>JAGQRC010000517.1 GCA_020425835.1 Planctomycetota bacterium
CGCGAGGAGCACCTCTTCCCGGCGTCGTTGCCCCCGGGACGCTACCGACTCCGCGGCGAGGGATGGCGTGGCCAGAGCGCCGAGCACTCCGTGACGATCATCGCCGGAGAGACGACGACGATACGCCGGGAGTAGCGTTGCGAGGCGGTATTGCCAGGACGCGACGAAGAGTGAAGACGGCAAGCATGCGACACGGACTCTCGATCGCCCTCGTCGTGATGCTGGTCGGGTTGGTTTAGTCGTTCCTTCCGGAAGAACCGGGCGAGCGACCACGTTCGAGGTCTCGAGAGTCGCAGCCCTCTTCGATCGAAGCGAACACGGACGATCCATCGAAGGCGTTCGATGAGACCCCACCGCCACTCCCAGCATGGATCGCCGGCCGCGTCGTCGATGACCGCGGGCAGCCGCAGGCCAATGCCGAGGTCTTCCTGATGATCGATGGCGCGCTCGGTCGCGGCACGCGTCGAGAGGCGCGCGTTCTCACGGACGCCCAAGGCGAGTACTGCTTCCGCGGCAACCCGGGACCGGACGACCTGTGGGCGTGGGTCGTCGCGCGCGCCGATGGCTTCGGGTGGGGTGGGGCGGGGCGGACTTCGGTCAGCGTGAGCCAGATCCAGACCGACGCGAACGGCGCGTTCGAGTTCACGACGCGAGCCGACGGGCCGTGCACGATCGAGTGGGTGGATCGAGGTTGGTATGTCTCGCGACACGTCGAGATCGACGGACCCATGCACCTCGACCTCAGCATTTTTGAGTTGCACGGACGAGTGATCGCGCCGTCGGCAGTCCTGGCACGGGCGCCAACGCTCGAGTTTTCCCGGGCCGACGGTGACGAGGAGTCCGTCCGGGTCGAGCGCGACGGCCGATTCGTGGGTCGGCACCTGAGCCCCGGGCAGTACCAATGGGAGCTGGGCGACGGCATCGTGGGGGTCGGGCCGCGTGGACATCTCGCCGGGAACGCCGATCACCCTCATCGCGAGTACTGCCGCGATCGACTTGGGGCCCGATGCAACCGGTCGAGGGGTTCGGGTCTGGAGAGTCGTCACCGATCACTGGCTCGAGAGAGTCGACGTCGACTCCAACGGCCGAGCCTTCCTACCCCCGGGCACCCACGAGATCATCATCGAGGACCCCCAGCGCGGCTTCGCTCGCCGAGCGGTCGACACTGCGAGAGCGGAGTCGCCGATCACGTTCGACTTCGTGCCCGCGGGACGCCTGGAGATGGGGGAATCGAGCAGCTCCGACGGGTGGACCTGGACGGTGCGCTCGTCGGACTCTGGAATCACCGTGCGCTACCACCGCTCGGAGTACGGATTCCCCGCCTGGCTTCCACCGGGTCGCTACCAACTCAGCGGCGAGGGGCCGGACGGCGCCCGAACCGAGCGAGTCGTGGAGATCCGCGCGGGGGAGACGACGACGGTGCATCGGGAGTGAGCGCGAGCCGCCGCCGTCGTCAGCTCTACACTTCGATCTCGACGACCGACCGGCGCCCTGGTTGGAGCTCCGTTGTCGCCTCGGCCAGAGATGCGCGCGATGACCTCGGTCTCCTCTCCGAACAGGCCCCCTTCGGCTCTCAGTTCTCGAGTTCGATCTCGACCCTGCTCTTCTCGCCGGAAACCGTCTGGATGCCTTGCCACTGGCAGACGCACTGGCGCAGAGAGGCATCCGTCGCACAGCGGTCGCTCTTGCCGGACCGAGCCCTGACCTCATGGCGCGGTCACTCCAGGCCGGCGCTCACCAGCGACGGGGCTGCGCGGCTGCGACGGGCTCAGGGACAGGCCGCCGAGTCGTTGCAGCTCAGGTCGTCGAGCGTCGGTTCGTTGCCGCACAGCGGGAACGGGCTCGGCGGGGGAGTGCCGGCGATCAGAGCGTACTGCAGCAGATAGACGGCGTCGTCGACTCCGATCTCGCCGTTGTCGTTGACGTCGCACGCGTCGAGGCAGGTCGAGGTGACGCCGGAATCGAGGAAGAGCTCCAGCACCCGCACGGCGTCGATGAGATTCAACTGCGCGTCCTGATTGCAGTCTCCGCGGATGAAGGGGCGCCAGAGCACTTCGACTGTTCCGTCGAACGTCTGCGGCACGTAGCTCAATCCAGCGCTCACGACGATGGTGGTCGTCAGACCGGCGACGAACAGCTCGGTCGAGAAGCACACGTCGAAACGGTCCGACGAGGCTGTCGGTGACACCTCGAACGTGATCGACCTCGAGTCCGGTTCGGCGAGTACAACGCCGTCCCTCGTGTTCGTACTGGCACTGGAAGTTTGCGCGGACCAGGACCTGGTCGCGGATTGGGGCCGCGATGTGACGCGACGTCTTGGCTGGCGGAGTTGGACTCTCGTCATGGGACGACTTCTCCGGAGGCGGTGCCATCTCCGCCGGCGGAGATGCGGGCTTCGTGGAGGCGGCTGCGGCGCGCTTGGCTTCGCGTTGTTGTCGTCGGTCGTTGCGGCGCTGCGGGTCCTTCTTGTCGAGCGCGATCTCGAGCGCCGACTCGATGATCTTCTCCAGGTTCCGGGCCGGGTCGTTGACGCCGAGGACTTCGCCGAGTCGTTCGAGCTTCTCCTTGAGATCACGGCCGGCGGAGAAGCGAACGTTGAAGCGCTCTGACTTGGCGGGCTCGACGGATGACTTCGGCTCCCGAGGAGGAGGCGACTGGGGTGGGACGGACTTCGGTCCGGGGGAAGTGTCAGCAGAGGGGGCCGCGGCTGGCTCCGGATCCAAGGGTAGCCCGGAAGCACGCCCACCTGGTGCCTGGCGAATCCCGGGGCTGACCTCGGGCTTCGGCTTGAACCTTAGAACGTACTCTTCCACTTCGGTTCTGCTCAGGCCCTCGCAGTCGGCGATGACCTGCTCTGCATTCTCCGACTTCAGATGCGGCGCCAATCGTCCCGCGGTCGTCAGGCTCAAGCGCTGTGCGACCAGAGCCTCCAGCAACTCCGGTACTCGAACCGCAGCATTGGCGACCTGAACGCGCAGCCCGATCGTCGCCTCAGGGACCTTCAGCTCCTCGACGCAGTACTGACCGACTCCGGAGAAGCCCCACTCTGGAATCAAACCGCGGCGAATGACCTCCGCCAAGTGGACGATGACATCCACGGTCTGTCGCGTCTCCAATTGAGCGGCCCGAACCGACGCCGCCCTCAGCGAAACCGCTTTCATCTTCTCGACCCGTCGCATCGCAGCTCGAACATCCATCGGTCGCTCCTCTCGACAACGACCCATTCTACACTCGCGATATTGCGCCCTCTGACGCGGCGCGCATGCGACGAACGCATGCCGGCGAACCCTCGGCGTCGGTTTCATCTCGCTACGTCGGTCACAGGGAATGCCAGCACCCGTGAGCGATCTGTCAGATCCGGTCGCCTGGTCGTTCCTGTTCGCATCGCGAAAACCGTCAACAATAATCTCAGAACTTTCGGAGATTCGTTCATACGAAGTGGGCCCCACATTCACCGACAGGAATCGAGCTGCGTTGCGAACGTCATCGTCACCGACGATCATCACAAGCACGGGGGCCAGCAATACCCAGCGCCCCGAACCGCTTGGGGAGAACCTCCAAGATCACCCGTCGGAAAGTGGGATGTGCTCCAGGGCCCGGGCATCTCCGCCAGCCAAGATGCCCGTCTCGAAGCGAACCCACACACCACCCTTCGAAGACTGGCGGCGAGTGGGTGACTTCGCGCGCCCGTCAACTCGAGTCCGAGCCGCGCCACGTTCGGCTTCGATCTACTCCAATACTCCTAGCAGCCCCCCAAGCACTCCAGGTACTTGACTCCGCTGCCCGTGAGGAACAGCACCACACGTTCGTCGGGCTTCACCCAGTCGTCGTTCACCAGGCGTTCGAGTGCCGCCAAGAG
>JAGQRC010000518.1 GCA_020425835.1 Planctomycetota bacterium
GGCATCGACGTGTTGACCTCTCCGGCGAGCTCGATGAACCGTGTGACCTCGCCGACCTCCTTCGCTTTCCAGGTCAGGTAGAACGGGTCGATCGGAATGCAGTGACCCCCGAGACCCGGACCGGGGTAGAAGGCCTGGAAGCCGAACGGCTTGGTCGACGCGGCGTGGATCACTTCCCAGACGTCGATCTCCATCTCGGCCAGGACGACCTTCAGCTCGTTGACGAGCGCGATGTTCACCGCGCGATAGATGTTCTCGAGGAGCTTCGCCGACTCGGCGACCTCGGCGCTCGAGACGGGGTGCACGCTGTCGATGATGGTGGCGTAGAGTCGGTGAGCGAGTTCGCCGCTGGTCTCGCACAGCCCGCCGACCAGTTTCGGGATGGTGCGGGTGGTCGCATCTTCGCGCCCCGGGTCCTCGCGCTCGGGACTGTAAGCGACGAAGAAGTCGACTCCGCACTTCAGGCCGCCTCTTTCGAGGATCGGCGGCATCTCGTGGCGAGTCGTACCGGGGTACGTGGTCGACTCCAACACGATCAACTGACCCGGACGGAGGATCGACGCGCACATCTCGGTGCTGGACAGAACGAAGCTCAGGTCGGGCTCCCGGTGGTGTCCGAGCGGGGTCGGGACACACAGGAGGATGGCGTCGGCATCGCGAAGGGCCTCGGGGTTCGACGTCGGACGGAAGCGATCCGACTTCGCGAGTTCGGAGGCGAGGTCGGAGCCCAGGTGTTTCAGGTACGGGGTGCCCGACTCGAGCATCTCGATCTTTCGGTCGTCGGTGTCGAACCCGATGACCCGGTAGCCCGCACCGTGGAACTCACGGACGATCGGGAGTCCGACGTAACCCAGCCCGACCACACCAACGGTCAGACTCTTGTCTTCGAGTTTGTTCAGGAAGTTCTGAGCGAGCTCTTGTGCGGCCATGAGGACTCGTTTTCAGTCGATGGGAGCGGACCTGCGAGACAGCCGGAGGACGATACCGCTCCCGTTGGGATTGGCGAGCCATCCTCGTCAAAAGGAACCGGGGCGGATAGAGTCCACCCCCGTCCCCACCTGTGCTATCGGACGCGGAAGGGGTCGATCTGAACGCGCCCCGGCACCGGGCCGACGGACGCTCCTGAGCCTCCGGTCGCGCAATGGAGTTTCCAAGTGAAGATTCTGGCCGTGAGCTCTGGCGGCGGGCACTGGGTCCAGCTCAAGCGTCTTCGGGAGGCCTTCGAGGGGCACGAGGTCGTCTTCGCCAGCGTCAGCCCGATCTACCGGTCAGAGGTTCCCGACCACAGGTATCTCGTGATCCGGGACGCGACACGCTGGAACAAGTGGGGACTGGCTCTCCTCGGTCTCCAGCTGCTCTGGACCATCGTTCGGGAGCGTCCCCGCGTCGTGGTTTCCACGGGGGCGGCGCCGGGGTTCCTCGCGATCCGGATTGCTCGCGTGTTGCGGCGAAGGACGGTCTGGGTCGACAGCATGGCGAACGTCGAGAAGCTGTCGCTGTCCGGCCGAATGATCGGACCTCACTGTGACCTCTGGTTGACCCAATGGCCGGAGCTCGCGGTTCCCGATCCGGAGAATCGCCGTCACCCGGAAGGCCCGGAGTTCGCCGGCTCCGTTTTCGGAACCTGAACTCCGCGTCTCCGCAGAGGGCTCGCGATCTACTGCGGGGCGTGCCCGATCGCCTCGACCGGACACTCTGCCATTGCTTGCCGACACGCCTCGACCTCAGATTCGGAGGTCGGCTGCTTCGAGACGTAGGAGTATCCGTCGTCCTCGTTCGCGGCGAAGTTCTCCGGCGCGGTCGTGCGACACAGGTCGCAGTCGATGCAGTCGACATCGACGAACCACTCGCCCGCGACGTTTCTGCTGACTCGGTTCTGCGGGTCCGCCATGGCGAGCCTATCGGGGATCAGGGGGGGCGCGAAGTATCGGACCCGGGTCGAGCGCTGTCAACGACGCCGGCCCCTCGGCCCCTTGACAGAATTGGGGGGAACCGTAACGATTGGCGCCGTCGAATCCGGTGATGCCGGCAAATCCCGCCCGACGTCGAGTTTCCGCATGTCGCGAGGCCTTTCGGCCGGGATCCTGCGCCAGCTCACCGAGGCCAGCTCCGCCAAGGAGCCGGTTCCTTTCGAAGCGGAAGAAGGCTCGGTCCTCGGACCACCGAGGGTCGAGGAAGCAGGGGAGTGCAGGCGCGTCGGGAGACGCTTCGATCCAGCGGCTCGGTATCGAGCGTCCGGGTTTTCCGGAGCACCGAGTGGCTCTTCGGGGCGGTTCCGAGCGACCCGGGACTCGTGTCTTCGACGAGATCGCGTGTCGTTGGAGAGACCATCGTCGACCCGTGGTGTCCGACGAGTCTTCGACGGCGGCGGCACTCGGCTCGAGACCGCTGTCCCGAGCGATCGCACGTGAGTTCGACTGGACGAGTCGGCCGAGCGTTTCGAGCTAGGCGTTCCGAGCTGGGCGTTTCGGTGTGACGCTTCGTCGCATCGGCGACGGCCGGAACTCGCTGGCCGGGTCGCCTCGGCGCGAGTCACGCCGGGGTAGTCACGCCGGGGCAGGTCACGCTTTGGGGCAGTCCACGCCCCGGGAGTCATGGCCTTCCGAGCGCGGCCCCCGAGGGTCGATCCGCTTCACCTGCCCTGGATACTCCGCAAGCGTCGTTGGTGTTGGGATCGATCGTGGCCGAGTTCTCGCCCCGCTCGTTCTCGTCGTCCGAGTGAAGGAGCGCCGGTCGAGCTCTCGCTCGCGCCGCCGCAGCGGAGGGTCGAGGTCCGCCCCGTGAAGAAGAGTCTGGGTCAGATCCTGGTCGAAAAAGGTTGGGTCTCCGACGACGACGTCCGCAGGGCGCTGGAGTACCAGAGCGCCAACCAGTGCAAGATCGGCGAAGCCCTCGTCAAGCTCGGCTGTTGCAAGCAAGAGCACGTGAGCCGTGGTCTGGCGATCCACTTCCAGCTGCCCTTCGCCAACCTCTCCAAGCACACGATCCCCCAGGAGCTGATCGACCGCGTCCCGAAGGACGTCGCTCTCGAGCACAAGATCGTTCCCGTCGCGCAGAAGGGGAAGTCGCTGATCATCGCGATGAGCGACCCGTTGGACTTCTTCACCCTCGACAATCTCCGATTCATTCTCAACACCGAGGTCGACTGCGCGCTCGCGACTCCCGAGGCAGTGGAGCAGGCGCTCGACGACTACTATCGATTGGCCGGGAACTACGACAGTGTGCTCGGAGCCAGCGCCTCGGAGGAGATCGAGTTCGGCCGCGAGGACTACTCGGGCGACGATGCGGACGCCAACGAGGCCCCGGTCATCAAGTTGGTGCACATGTTGATCTCCAACGCGCTCAAGCAGCGCGCGTCGGACATCCACATCGAGCCGATGGAGAAGGAGCTGCGCGTCCGGTACCGGATCGATGGGGTGTGCGAGATCCAAGACTCACCACCGAAGAAGCTCCAGGGACCGATCATCTCGCGACTCAAGATCATGGCGCGGATGGACATGGCGGAGAAGCGACGCCCTCAGGACGGACGGATCAAGATCCGGCTGCAGGGACGCGAGATCGACCTGCGGGTCTCGGCGCTCCCCGCGGTGTACGGCGAGAGCGTGGTCATGAGGATCCTCGACAAGGAGAAGGGACTCGTCGACCTCCCGATTCTCGGATTCCACGATTCCGATCTCGAGCGTTTCAACCGGATCATCAAGCGCCCGAACGGGATCTTCCTCGTCACCGGTCCGACCGGGAGCGGAAAGACCACGACGCTCTACGCGGCGCTCAAGTCGCTGAACCGTCCCGACGTGAAGATCATCACGGCGGAGCACCCCATCGAATACAACATCGCAGGGATCAACCAGGCCGA
>JAGQRC010000519.1 GCA_020425835.1 Planctomycetota bacterium
CTCCGCCTCGATCTCGCCCTTCCTGGTGCAGATGGGAACGCCGGTGGTTGCGATCGACGCGGCGGCGTGGTCCTGCGTCGAGAAGATGTTGCAGGAGCTCCACTGCACTTCCGCACCGAGGGCGGTGAGCGTCTCGATCAGCACCGCCGTTTGAATGGTCATGTGCAGACAGCCGGCGATGCGAGCACCCTTCAGGGGCTGGCTCGCGGCGTACTTCTCGCGGAGCGCCATCAGGCCCGGCATCTCGTTCTCGGCGATCTCGATCTCTTTCCGGCCCCACTCGGCCAGGGAGATGTCGGCGACCTTGTACTTCAGCTTCGACGTCACTTCGCTCATGGCGTCAGCGGTCCTTTCCGGACGGAATGCGAACTTCTCGTTGGGCTTCAAAGTGCTGTCGCCCCGCCGCTTGCGCGGATCCGGGGCAAACCGGCGCGGTCGGCTCGGCCGCCCCGCCTGCTCAATCCGGCTATCAAGATACAGAGATATACCGTTGGAGCAATGGATGTATCGACCCGGCGGTGTCATTTCGACAGGGGATTCCGCCAGACCTGGCAGTCGATCGAACGAGGAGCTCCACTCCACGGTCGCGATCGGCGCGACGAGGGCCGGCCCTGCTGTGGCCCTGGAGTTGCCGACGGCGCGTCGTGACGACCGGTCCATTCCGGTGCCGGCCGAAAGGAAGCCTCACGTGATCCTCGACCCTCGCTACTTCATGATCGTCGGTCCCTTCTTCCTCCTCGCCATGCTCGCGAGCTTCTTCGTCAAGCAGAGCTTCGCCCGGTGGTCGCAACAGGGAACGCGCCGGCGGATGACGGGGGCCGACGTCGCCCGGCAGTATCTCGCCGACGCGGGGCTCCCGGGCGTCCAGGTCGAGGAAGTCCCCGGGAGACTCTCCGACCACTACGACCCGCGAACGCAGATCGTCCGTCTCTCCTCCGAGGTCTATCGCTCCGACAGCATCGCGGCCGTCGCCGTCGCCGCCCACGAGGTGGGTCACGCGGTGCAACACGCACACGGGTACGCGCCTCTCGCGCTGCGAAGCCTGGCCGTACCCGCCGCGACGATCGGGTCGAACCTCTCGATCCTCGCGATCGTGGCCGGCGTGGGTCTCGTGCTGCAGCCGCTGGTCTGGGTCGGGATCGTCCTGTTCTCCGCGGTCGTCGCGTTCCAACTGATCACCCTGCCGGTCGAGTTCAATGCGTCGAGCCGCGCCAAGGCCTATCTCATCGAGCGAGGTCTGGTCAGCGATCAGGAAGCGAGCGGCGTGCGCAGCGTGCTGACCGCGGCCGCACTGACCTACGTCGCCGCCGCCCTCACCTCGATCGCGACGCTGGTCTACTATCTCGGGTTCCTCCGCTCGGACGACTGACCCCGAGCCGCCTCCCCGGACCGCGACTGTTCAGCCCTCCGGAAATCCCCTATCCTCGCCGGCGATCCCCCGAGTCAGAGGAGGGCTGAACCATGTCGGAGACCATCGAGAACCTCTTCTCCGAAGACCGTCGCTTCCCCCCGACCCCCGAGTTCGCTGCCGCCGCGAACGCCCAGCCGGAGATCTACGATCGCGCGTCCGCCGATCGGCTCGCCTTCTGGGAGAGCGAAGCCGAACGGCTCCATTGGCGACGACGCTGGAGCCGAGTCCTCGATGACTCGAAGGCGCCCTTCTTCGAGTGGTTCGTCGGCGGGAAACTCAATGTGACGGAGAGCTGTCTCGACCGGCACCTCGAGACCCATGGCGACCGAGTCGCGTTCCACTGGGAGGGGGAGCCCGGCGACACCCGCACGTTCACCTACCGCGAGTTGCACGCCGAGGTCTGTCGTTGCGCGAATGCGCTGACCGATCTCGGGATCCAGCAAGGCGACACCGTCGCCATCTACCTGGGCATGGTCCCCGAGCTCCCGATCTCGATGCTCGCGTGTGCTCGCATCGGCGCCGCGCACTCGGTGATCTTCGGCGGATTCTCCACCGATGCACTCGTCGATCGGATCAACGATGCGAAGTCCGTCGCAGTGATCACCGCCGACGGCGCGTGGCGTCGCGGCAAGGTGGTCCCTCTCAAGGAGAACGTCGACCGAGCCCTCGCCCAGACGCCCAGCGTCCGTAACGTCCTCGTCGTGCGTCGCACGGAGAACGATGTCGAATGGAACGAGGGTCGCGATCACTGGTACCACGATCTCGTCGCGAAGGCCGCGCCGCAGTGCCCGGCCCAGGAGATGGACAGCGAGGACTTGTTGTTCATCCTCTACACGTCGGGGTCGACCGGAAAGCCGAAGGGGATCGCCCACACGACGGGCGGTTACCTGACGGGCGCCGCTTCGACCCATCGCACCGTCTTCGACATCAAACCCGACGACGTCTACTGGTGCACCGCGGACTGTGGCTGGGTCACCGGGCACACGTACATCGTCTACGGCCCACTCGCCAACGGATGCACCAGCTTGATCTACGAGGGCACACCGGACACTCCGGACCGAGATCGCTGGTGGGCGCTGATCGCGAACTACGGGGTGACGATCCTCTACACTGCGCCGACGGCCATTCGCACGTTCATGAAATGGGGCGCGGAGTATCCGGAGCGACACGACCTGTCGAGTCTCCGATTGATCGGGACGGTCGGTGAGCCGATCAACCCGGAGGCGTGGATGTGGTACCACCGTCACATCGGAGGCGAGCGTTGCCCGATCGTCGACACCTGGTGGCAGACCGAGACCGGCTCGATCATGATCTCTCCACTCCCCGGCATCACTGCGACCAAGCCCGGATCCGCCGCCGTCCCGATGCCCGGCATCGCGGCGGACGTCGTCGATGACAGTGGGCGATCCGTCGGACGCGGCCACGGCGGATTCCTCGTGGTCCGGGAGCCGTGGCCCTCCATGTTGCGAGGCATCTACGGCGATCCCGATCGCTTCCGTGACGTCTATTGGAGCCGGTTCGAAGGTCTCTACTTCGCCGGTGACGGGTGCAAGCTCGACGCGGATGGGTACTACTGGCTGCTCGGTCGCGTCGACGACGTGATGCTGATCTCGGGTCACAACATCTCGACGACCGAGGTCGAGTCCGCGCTCGTCGACCATCCCGCGGTGGCGGAGGCGGCGGTGGTCGGGCGCAAGGACGAGCGGACCGGCCAGGCGATCGCGGCGTTCGTCATCCTGCGCGGCGGACACGAGGGGAACGACGGTTTACTCCGCGACCTGCGCAACCACGTCGCCGAGAAGATCGGACCGATCGCCAAGCCGGCCTCGATCGTGTTCACCGAAGACCTTCCGAAGACCCGCAGCGGGAAGATCATGCGACGCTTGCTGCGAGACATCTCGGAGGAGCGGAAGCTCGGGGATGTGACGACGCTCGCCAATGCGGACATCGTCGAGACCATCCGCAGTCGCGCCCAGACGAAGTCCGACGAGGACTGATCCCGGCGCGCCTGGTCGCGAGGAACCCGGGGGCTCGGCTAGCCGAGCTCCCGAGGACCGGACTATTCGGTCGAGTCCGAGTCCTGGTGCGTCGTGCGCTCGGCCACGACCAGCGGTTCGTGCCCCCCTTTGCGCCGAAGCCACTGGATCGCTCGCAACACCGGCTTCTGTCGGATGATCCCGAGTTCCAACCGGCGCTTGCCGGGAAACGCCATCAAGCCGAGGCCGAGGAGGATCGCGATCACACCCTGGCCGGGGAGCACGAGCATGGCGATTCCCATCAGGACCAGGATCGCGCCGAGCCCGTTCCGGACCCCGTGGATGACCATCCGGACGACGGGGTGATGCGCTCGCCAACTGTTCGGAGGCGGGGGTGGCGCGTGGAGGGTCGCGAAGTAGTGAGCCGGGATTCGGCCGATCAACCAGGGAACCG
>JAGQRC010000520.1 GCA_020425835.1 Planctomycetota bacterium
TCGCGAAGGCGACGTCGCCGGCGGTGTCGCGCTCGGTCATCTTCGAGAGCTCGGGATGGTTCTCCCAACGATCGACGTCGTAGTCGATGGTGACCGTGAGCACATCGGAGCTCGGGACTCCGTCCAGGTATGCCATTCGGTTCCCGTACTTCGGATCGTCCGTGGTCCGTACCGCGACGGTCGAGCTCGACGGGGTGACCTTCACGTTGCGGATCCTCTGGTGTGGATCGTCGGAAGGGATCGGGATCCACACCCGACAGGGCTCGCCGGCGGTGAGGTCGGAGACGGTGGCCTCGTATCGGATGTGGAACGCGCGGTCCGCGGGTCGCGCGGGGTGGTCGATCTCGGCCTGCATCGCGCACCCGACCAGTGAGAGGAGGAGGATCGGCGCGGTGCGAAGTGAGCGGAAGTCACGCATGAGTTTCCTTTCCCGGGATTCTCAGAACTTGAACATCGCGAAGATGCGGAAACGGTTCGCGTCGCCATCTGCTGCGCCACGATAGAGCGTCTCCCACCCCATCCACTCGACACCGAGGACCAGTGGGTTCCAGCGCTTGACGTTCGCTCCGACGTACGCCGCCGCGTTCCGCGTGATGCCCAGCGGCGTGGCGACGTCCCGGCGTCGGGGGTCGTCGACGGTGTAGCCGACGAAGAGATCGCCGAGGCCATCCAGCATCAACGTCCCTTGGATCCAGCCGCCGCGGGAGCGGATCTCCTTCAGCGTCGTCGCATTGATGCCCTGGCCCGCGCCACCGCGGACGTCGCTGAGGTTCTCGCCCTGCCATATCTCACCCATGATCGAGAAGAGCCCGGGGATCACCGGCACCTGCAGGTCGAGTCCGTAGACGATCATGTTGAAGTCGCCGACGCCATCACCGTCGACCTCCTCCCAGCCACGGGCGCCCCAGACACCGACCTCGGCCGTCGAGCTCTCGCCGACTTTCGTCCGGAATGCGACGCGCCCCTGGAGCTGCGGAACCCCCGCGTCCTCCCCGTTCAGCACGCCGTCCGTCGTCACCGCGTCCTTGCCGTCGATCGCGCCCTGGACGGCGATCGCTCCCGCCACGATCAATCGACTGCGGTCGCCGAGCTCCGGGGAGACGGTGGCGCGCACCTGCGGTCGTCGATCGCCGAGGTTGCCGACGTTCCAGTTGATGACGTCGGCGTTGACGGAAGGGTAGAGCGGCGCGATCAGGTCGCTGGTCTGCCCGAACAGGACCTCGAGCGGACCGTGACTGATCTTCAGGTAGGCGTGACGCATCCGGATCACGTCGCGAGAGTCGGACGTGTCGAACGCGTAGAAGTCGATCTCGAGCTTCCCCGTGAGATCGCCGATCTCGAGCTCCGGTCCGTCGAACTCGAAGCCGAGCCGGGTGAGTCTGGGGTAGAGCGAGAAGGTATCGTCGTCGTCCCTCGCGTTCACGCCGTCTTCGGGGAGCACGCGCGTCGCGACCTCGGTGTCGTTGAACTTCGAGTCGCTGTAGACGGCGTCCACTCGGAGGAACCCGTAGAGGCGGAACATGGACCCGAGCTTGGAGATCAGGTTCCCCTTCGACGCCTGATCCTCCAGTGTGCTGATCCGCTGCTCGAGGCTCTGACCATCATCGGCGATCACGAGGCAGGGAGCGAGCGACAGCAGGGCAACCAGTGCGAAGGAAGGCGGGATTCGGAATCGTTGCATGCGTTTCTCTCTCGATTCTGTGAGCCGGTTGCAGCGGCGCTATTGCCGCTGATGGAAGGTCAGCGTCCGGGAGACGATCGATTGGGGCTGGCCGTCGACCTCGGCGTAGGCCTTGGGATTCCACAGGAGCGGCGGACCGGACTGTGGCGGATTCATGACCAGGTCCCGGCCCCAGTGCCAGGACACGCGTCGGGCGTCGAGATTGCCGAAGTAGAAGTCGACTCGCTCGGGATCCGGACCGTGATACCCGTCGGCTACGGTGAGGTCGGCCCGGGGACGACTGTTCTCGTTGGCCACGAAGTCGGCGACGAAGATGTCCGCGACCGCCACATCCAGAGGGATCCACCCGATGTTCGGGGCGTGGAACTCGATCCAACAGTGATAGCTCTGGTCGGTGTCCGCGCCATCGAGCGGTCCCTTGAAGAAGGAACCGAACACCACTCGAGTCGGGATGCCCGCGGCGCGGGACACCGCGGCGTAGAGCGAGTGGAAGTCGGTGCAGTTGCCGGTGCACGTCGAGTAGCAGAGCTTGCTGCTCCCGGTGCCGGTCGCCTTCATCACCTTCTCGGCGTCCGGACGAGGATCCTTCACGTGATAGTCGACGTGGTTCAGGATGGCGTCGTAGATCCGACGTGACGCGAGAATCGGGTTGCTCTCGGTGCCCACCGCACGCGCCGCCATCGCCCGAGCGTCGTCGTCGATGACGCTCTGGCTCGAGCCCTTCAGATAACTGGAGAGCTCCTCGAGCTCGGCGGGCGTGTGGGGCCGAGTTCGTGATGGCTCGATATCCGCGTGGGCCTCGTAGCGAACGAGCTCGAACGTGGTCGTCACGTCGAACGACCCCGCGGCCGGGTGATCGAGCCCGACGTGGAGGAATCGGTTCCCCGTTCGATCGGTCACGAACTCACAAGGATGTTCGCACTCGACTCTCCAGTCGCGGATCTCCTGCATGGGATCGGCAGGGCTCGGTGTCGCGAACCACACGTCGACGCGATGCGCTTCGGGGGGGACCGTGACGGTGAACGCGTGTCGCGCGTCGAACGTCGCCGATGACCCACGATGGATTCCGGGTCCGGCCATCGGCGAGGGACCGTCGCGAACCGGAGCCGGCAGATTCGATTCGGTCATGCTGGAGCAGCCGGCGAGCAGCGCCATGACGACCGAGAGAAGATGGAGTCTCTGCATTCGTTGGAGCCTTCCCGCGCCGTGGGGCGCACTGTGATTCCCGGGACAGCGGTGTCGTGGGGATGGGCGAGATCGAACCGATGGTCGGTCGGCAGTCGCTGGGCACCGAGGATGTGTTCCGAGGAACGGGTCGCCGTGGTCGAGCCGAGCAGAAGCTCTGGCCGATGGCGAGGAAGGAACTAGCGGATTGGTAGCCGACGACTGCCCACCGGGTCGCGCCGTCAGCCGAACGGCGCCCGAGTGAGGGCGCCCAAGGCCCGATCCCGATCGGAGAGATCGAGGTGATCGAGGGAGCTGAGGGGGGTGGAGCGTCGAGTCACGGCCATGGGGCGACAGTAAACACGCCTCCTGGACCGAGTTCAAGCCCCGTCCTCGGCCGGTCCCAGCCCTCCGACGAGGTCCGGCACTCTCCGTGGACCGGGTGGAAGCGGCCGGAGCCGGTTCTCGACCGGCGGCGATCAGGACTGGACGCGCGGCACCCACGCCGTGCTTCGACCGGCGATCGTCTCGTGACGAATGGGGTCGCCATCCGCCGTGACTGCCGCGTCGCTCTTGCCCCATCGGTGATGGAACAACCATCGCTTCGGGAAGCGTGCCTTGTCGGCATCCACATCGACCGCCTTGCGGATCACCGATCGGAGCCCGGTTCGGAGCCGACGACGCTCATCCGCGGAGAGCGACCCTACCCGACGTCGCGGAGCGAGGCGCGCCTGGAAGAGCACCTCGTCGGCGACCCAGTTCCCGACGCCCGCCGCGAAGGACTGGTCGAGGAGGAGTCCCTTGAGGGTTCCGGTGCGACACCCGAGGAGCGCATCGAACTCGCGCGGGCTCGGAAGGGCGAGGAGCGGATCGAAACCGAGCTCTGCGATCGGGGGCTCGTTCATCGGATCGTCGCGCAGTCGGATGCGGCCGAGTCGACGCGCGTTCGTCAGGACCAGTTGTCCGCCATCGTCGAACCAGAGGTGGAGC
>JAGQRC010000521.1 GCA_020425835.1 Planctomycetota bacterium
CTACGAGCGGGAGCTGGGCCTCTACGAGGAGCGCATCAGCTCGCAGAAGGAGATGCTCGACGCGAAGGCGGACTACCTGGAGGCCGAAGCGAGTCGAGAAAGCTCGGAGGAGACCCTGCGTCTCTACGGGCTCTCGGACGAGAAGATCCGCAGCCTCGAACCGGGACAACGTGGAGCCTCGACCCTGCCCGTTCGGGCTCCGATCGCAGGTCGGGTCGTCGAGAAGCACGTCACCGTGGGCGAGCTGGTGACACCGTCGGAGAGCCTGTTCACCATCGCCGATCTCGGTCACGTGTGGATCTGGATCGACGTCTACGAGAGGGACCTGGCGAAGGTCCACGAAGGAGACGACGTCGAGGTCCGCGTGGACGCGTTTCCCGATCGGGTCTTCGCCGGTGAGATCACCTACCTCTCGTCAGAGGTCGCGCCGGAGACTAGAACCGTCCGGGCCCGGATCGACGTCGGGAATTCCGAACGTCAACTCCGGCCGGGCATGTTCGCGAAGGTTCGCCTGACCGATCCTCACGCCTCCGGAGGTGTCGAGAGCCTGGTGGTGCCGACGTCCGCCGTCGTGCGGTCGGGGGAACGGGAGCTCGTCTTCCTGCCAGAAGGAGAGGCACGCTTCCGTGCCCAGCCGATCGACGCCGGGCGCCGCGAGGGCGAGTGGGTGGAGGTTGTGTCCGGTCTCGATCCCGGAGCGGAGGTTGTGACCGAAGGAGCCTTCTTCCTCAAATCCGAGCTCGCCCGCGAGGAGCTGGGCGGCGGCCACGACCATTGAGGAGCGGGAGACCATGATCCGACGCATCATCGACCTCTCGCTCGACAACCGGCTCTTGGTCGTCGCCCTTTGGCTGCTCGTCGCCGGGCTTGGCGTGCGGGCGATGCTTCAGCTCCCCATCGACGCCGTCCCCGACGTCACGAACGTCCAGGTCCAGGTCCTGACGAACAGCCCCGGGCTCGCTCCCGAGGAAGTCGAGCGCTTCATCACTTTTCCGGTCGAGACCGCGATGAGCGGCCTGCCTCGGATCGAGGAGCTGCGGTCCGTGTCCAAGTTCGGTCTCTCGGTCGTGACCGTGGTCTTCGAGGAAGGCACGGACATCTACTGGGCTCGTCAGCTGGTCTCCGAGCGGCTCAACGAGGCACGGGAAGCGATCCCGGAGGGCTACGGCGAGCCCGGGATGGGCCCGATCTCCACTGGGCTCGGCGAGATCTACCAGTTCGAGGTCAAGGCCGAGAATCCTTGCCCCGAGGACGGGCCCGACACGGAGGAGTGCTTCACGCCCATGGAGCTGCGGACGATCCTCGACTGGTTCGTCAACTACCAGCTCCGCTCCGTCCCCGGCATCGTGGAGGTCAACTCCTTCGGCGGGTTGCTGAAGACCTACCAGGTCACGCTGGATCCGCAGTCGCTCACCGCCTACGACCTCTCGGTGGCCGATGTGCTGACCGCCGTTCGGGCGAGCAACCGCTCCGTGGGGGGCGGCTCCATCGCCCACCAGGGCGAGCAGTATCTGATCCGCGGGGAAGGGCTCGTGGAGGACTTCGACGACCTTCGGGACGTCGTCCTCGCCCACGACGCCGACGGGACCTCGGTGACGATCGGGGACGTCGCCACGGTCGAGCTCGCGCCCATGATCCGCCAGGGTGCGGTGACTCGCGACGGCGAAGGGGAGGCGGTCGTCGGCGTCGTGATGATGCTGATGGGCGAGAACTCCCGGGTCGTCGTCGATCGAGTCAAGGAGAAGATCGAGCAGATCGAGAGCACTCTTCCCGAGGGCGTCGTGATCGATCCCTTCTACGACCGCACGGAGCTGGTGCGACGGACCATTCACACGGTGATCAAGAACCTCTCCGAAGGAGGGCTCCTCGTCGTCGTGGTTCTGCTCCTGCTCCTGGGGAACCTCCGGGGCGGATTGATCGTCGCCTCGGCGATCCCCATCTCGATGCTGACGGCCTTCATCGCCATGAAGAACCTCGGCATCTCCGGGAACCTCATGAGCCTCGGCGCGATCGACTTCGGCCTCATCGTCGACGGTTCGGTGGTGATGATCGAGAACATCGTCCGGCGGCTCCACGAACGCCGCGGCGACGGATCGACCTCCCATCTCGAAAAGGTGCGCGAGGCCGCCCACCAGGTCGCCCGGCCGGTGGTCTTCGCGGTCGGGATCATCATCATTGTCTACCTGCCGATCCTCGCCCTTCGCGGCGTCGAGGGGAAGATGTTCCGGCCGATGGCCCTGACGGTGGTCTTCGCACTCACTGCGTCGCTGCTGCTCGCCCTCACCCTGATGCCGGTGCTCGCCAGCCTCCTGCTGAAGAACGTCTCGGAGAAGGAGCCTTTCCTCTTCCGTTGGGCGAAGAAGCTCTACGTGCCGGTCCTCGACCGGTCTCTGGGGCACCGGAAGGTGACCGTCGGCGTCGCTCTCGGCGTCTTCCTGACGAGCCTCGTCCTCGTGCCCTTCCTGGGCGCCGAGTTCATTCCCCGCCTCGACGAGGGAGCGCTCGCCGTCCAGATCCTGCGCTTACCGAGCGTCTCGCTCGAGGAGAGCGTCGCGAGCAGCACGCGCTTCGAACGCGTGCTCGGCGAGTTCCCCGAGGTGATCTCCGTCATCTCGAAGACGGGTCGCGCGGAGATCGCGACCGACCCCATGGGCGTCGAGATCAGCGACACCTACCTCATGCTGAAGCCGAAGGAAGCGTGGCGCTTCGACTCGAAGGAGGATCTCGTCGAGGCGATCGAGGAGACGATGAACCGCCGCGTTCCCGGAGCGATCTTCAGCTTCTCCCAGCCGATCGAGCTGCGGGTGTCGGAGCTGATTTCCGGCGTTCGGTCCGACGTCGCCGTCCAGATCTACGGCGACGAGCTCGCTCTTTTGAAGACGAAAGCGGATGAAGTCGTGCGGGCGCTCTCGGGGATCCCCGGCGCCGCCGACGTGAAAGCCGAGCAGACCACGGGGCTCCCGATGATGCGGGTGCGCGTCGACCGCCGTGCCGCGGCCCGACTCGGTGTGCACGCCGAGGACGTCCTCGAGGTCGTGGAAGCCGTCGGGGGAGCGCCCGCCGGGGTCGTGCTGGAAGGCCAGAAGCGATTCCTCCTCCAGGTGCGATTCGGCGACTCCGTCCGCAGCGATCTCGACAAGATCCGGGACCTCCGGGTCGCCGCGCCACCGGCCGAGCCGGGCGGGCCGACACGGCTCGTTCCCCTCTCGCAGGTCGCCGACATCGTGGTCGAAGAGGGACCGGCTCAGATCAGCCGGGAGAACATCAGCCGCCGCATCACGGTCGAGGCCAACGTCCGGGGCCGGGACCTCGGGTCGTTCGTCGCCGAGGCCCGGGCAGCGGTCGAGGAGGGTGTCGACCTGCCGTCCGGCTGGACGCTCGACTGGGGCGGACAGTTCGAGAACCTGGAGTCGGCATCCCAGCGCCTGGCGGTCCTCGTTCCGTTGGCTCTGCTGCTGATCTTCCTCCTCCTCTACACGACCTTCGGGTCGGCGCGGCTGGCGACGCTGATCTACCTCAACGTGCCGCTGGCCGTCACCGGAGGCTTGCTGGCCTTGGAGATCCGGGGCTACCCGTTCTCGATCTCGGCCGGCGTCGGCTTCATTGCTCTGTTCGGCATCGCGGTGCTCAACGGCGTCGTTCTGATCTCTCACGTGGTCGAGCGCCGAAGGCAGGGCGCCACGACTTCGGAGGCAGCGCGTGAAGGTGCGCTCGAGCGGCTCCGGCCGGTCTTGATGACCGCCCTGGTGGCGTCTCTCGGCTTCCTCCCGATGGCGCTCGCTACAAGCGCCGGGGCCGAGGTTCAGCAGCCGTTGG
>JAGQRC010000522.1 GCA_020425835.1 Planctomycetota bacterium
CGACTGCGTTTCGCCGGAAGCACTGGTCTTGAAATCTCGGACTCTCGCCTCGAAAGCAGTTTTTCAACGGACTGCTACGGCGTCCAGGTCGTTCCATCGACGAACTCGACCGACTCGACGACGACGCGGATCGTCTTCGTCTCGGGCGGCATGAAGAACGCGGTCTGCTCCGAGGCGGCGCTCCCCCCCGGTTCGACCAGCGGCTTCGCTCCCTCGAACGAGAGCTCCCCTGCGAGCTGATGGGGGAAGTCCTTCAGCTCTTCGCCGCCTGCCCCCATGTAGACGAACCGACACTGCGCGTTGGAGACGGCCTTGTTGGCGTGATTGCGGATCGACAGTGCGACCTTCGGAAAGTCCGGGTCCCGATCGGTGAAGCGCTCGAACGCGACGTCGATCGGTGTCGCTCCCTCGAAGGCGAGCTCCGCGAGCGCGGCGGGTTGCGCCGCGGCGTGCGGGAGCGGAAGAGAATCCAGCTCGAACGGGAAGCGCATCTCCTCGGTCGCGGTGACCAGCTTGAGCGTCACCCGCTGCACCGGACGGGGAAAGTGCACTTCGACGCGAGCTCGGTCGCCGCCCCAGGCGCTCGTGCTCTCGAACTGGACACCGACGTCCATCCCGTCGGCGTCGACGCCCCAGACGTGCGCGGCGAGTCCCTCGAGCCGCTTCTCGGGACCCGTGACATCGAAGCCGATCGCCCCTTCCCGGACTTCGTCGATCCGGATGTCGAACACGTCCACCCCATGAGAAGCGCCCGCGCGCACCGTGTCGAACTCCACCCGTTGGACGGCGAGCGGCAGGAGGATCGGTGTCGAGCCGCGGAGTCGCTCGATCATCGTCACATCGCGCAACAGACCGCGAAGGTCGAGAGTGGTCATGCTCTCGAACGCGCGGTCGCGAGTCGTGCCGCCCCCGAGGAATCGAACGTCCGGGTCTTTGCGGAGCTCCTCACCGTTGGATCCCTGCACCTCGGTGAAGCGGGTCGATTCGCCGACGTCGTTCGAGCAGGCGAGGATCGCGGGGTCGACACCGTAGGCGCGAACCGACACGCCGATGGACCCGGTGGCGTGTGGCACGTTCTCCGTGAGATCCGAGACTTCGACGACGAAGGGGCCGCCGAACGCGATCGGGGTCTCGCGCCGACCCGGAACCACCCTCAACACCATCGCGGCCGGTTCGCCGAAGCCCATCGGCACGCTCGGGAACTCGACGTGCGCATCGACTTGACGAGCGAGCGCCTCGATCGCTTGGAGTCGAGGGGCTCCTTCGAGGGAGCCGTCCACCATCACGGAGAGTCGGTCGGCGACCGAGGTCGTCTCCAGCTCGAGCCCGAGCTCGCCGGAAAGTTGCCGGAGCGCATCGCCGACGGTGGTCGATCGGAAGTCGTGAGGGCAGGTCCAGCTCTTCATCGCTTCATCCCGGGTCATGCCGCGGAGCGCATCGAATCCCGCCCGCTTCGCCGCGAGCTCCTCGGCGGATCCTCCGTTGGCCCAGTCCCGTTGTGCTTGCTCCATCTGCTCGGAGATCGCCGACTGGAGCCCCGAAGTGATCGCCGTAGCGAGCGCAGCCATCGACTCGAAGTCCATGGTCATCGTCTCGCCGCCGACGGTGGCGCGCACGGCGTAGACGCCCCAGCGATCCGACTCGCACTTCAACAGGAGGCCGAGCTCCGCAGGCTCGCCGTCTCGTCGGACGTGGACCGGAACTTCGGCGTGCGCGCCATCGATCGTCGCCTCGCCGATGCGGATGTCGTCGAACTCTCCTTCGGCCAAGGTCATTCCTGCCGCGGCGACGCCGTCTCGCGCCGCGGAAGTGAAGCAGCTCCGCAGGCGCGCCTCGTTGTTCGTCTCGAGGGCGATCATGAAGGACTGCGCGACGGAAGTGGGGTCGGCGCCACCCCAGCAGCCGGAAGCCGACGCGGAGTCGCTCGTGCACCCGATCGGTCCGAGGAGCAGCGCGAACAGGAAGAAGGTGACGCAATATCGGAGCATGGTCTTGGCTTTCACGATGGTCGGAGGCAATAGTGGATCTCGATGGAGTCTATCCCACCCCGACGAGATCGGCCGACCCGCCGCGTCACGTCCGTCCGAGAGGGCGATCGACTCCCGACTTTCCCGGAACCGAGGGGGGCGCGACTCCGCTTCGAGCGGGGACGATCCCGAGACGGCCGTCGGCTCACGGCCGAGGAACGAGGATGCGATGTCGGTCCATCGGTGTGCGGCAACACCTTCGACCTGCGACGACGGGGTCGTCGACACCGGTCGCCTCGGCTGCGAACTGGCGTCGAGTCATCACGGGAATCCAGTCCCCCGGAGACTCGGGTGCCCGGTCGGGATGCGCCTTCGAGCAGCAGCCCGACTGGGCGCGCTGATCTTCCTCACCGCGTTTCCCACCATGGCCCTGTCCCAGACCTGTGTCGGTGTCTCGAACGTCACCTGCAACAGCGATCCGACCGCCCCTTGGAACGCCTGGGTCAACTGGACGCCGCAGGACAGCTACACGGAGATTCGCGTTCTCCGCAACGGACTGCTCGAGGCGACGCTGAGCGGTAGCTCGACGATCTTCTTCGTTCCGACGACGACACCCGGGGGTCCCCAGACCTACGAGATCGTGGGCGTTTGCGCGAGCGGCCCTGCGTCCGGTGCCAGCTGCACGCTCACCTACACGCCGCTGCCCTGCGTCCCCGTCTTCGCATTCAACTGCTTCTCGTTCGACGACTCGATCGTGGCGATCTGGGACTACGGCGTGGGGGGACTCGACATGACCTCCGTCTCGGTCGCACGGGACGGCGTGCCGATCGCGACGATCGGCGGGAGTGTCGAATCGTTCCAGGACTTCGGATTGCCGTCCGGCACCTACCAGTACACGTTCACCTTCACTTGCCCCACGTCGCAGGACATCGAGAGCTGCACAGTCGTCCACGTCGCGCCGCAGTTCCGTCGAGGCGACTGCAATCTCGACGTCGGCTTCGATGTCTCCGATCCGGTCGCGCTCCTCGGAGTGCTGTTCATCTCCGGGACCCCGGCACCAGCGTGTGCGGACGCGTGTGACGCCAACAACGACGGCGTCATCGACATCGCCGACGCGGTCACCATGCTCCAGACGCTGTTCACGGGGGGGAATCCCTTGCCCGATCCGTTCCCGGGTTGCGGCTCCGACACCGAGCAGGACGCCCTGACCTGCTTCGGGATCACTGGCTGCTGATCAGCCTCGGATCGTCTTCGGTCGCGCCCGCCGCCGACACGCTTCGATCAGCTCGTTCTTGTCGATCGGCTTGGTCTGGAAGTCATCGCAGCCGGCCGCGAGGCACTTCTGGCGATCTTCGGTCATGGCGTGCGCCGTGAGCGCGATCACCGGGATGGTGTGCCCGAGCTGTCGGAGACGTCGCGTCGCCGAGTAACCGTCGAGCTTCGGCATTTGCATGTCCATCACCACGAGGTCGAAGGGCTCGTCGCCCTCCTCGGTGAGGAGATCCAACGCGACCTGCCCATCGCACGCGACGATGACTTCGGCCCCCGCCCTCTGCAGGTGATGCGTGATCAGCCGCTGATTGTCAGGACCGTCCTCCGCCAGCAGGATGCGAAGTCCGGAGAGCGCACGCTCGGCCGGGTCCGGGTCCCGAAGCCGCGGCTCGGGCGACGGCGAGACGCCGCAGTATCTCGGGTCCATCATCGCAACGCCGGCGAGGGGGCCGGTCGCGACCGTCACGGTGAACGTGCTGCCCCGGCCGAGCTCCGACTCGATCTGCAAGCCTCCACCGAGCATCGTCGCGATCGAGTTCGAGATCCGGAGCCCGAGGCCCG